>DATKPX010000148.1:0-4461 GCA_035523855.1 Allostellaceae bacterium | reverse complement strand
ACCTGATGGCGGCGGACCTGACAGACGCCGACATCCGCGAAGGCAAGATACCGGCCGTGGATCACCGCAGCGGCCTCGCTTCGCGCAAGACCTTCGCCCGGCTCGCCAACATGGACGAGGCGGTGCTGAGCGGCGCCACGCTCGATCGATCCCGTCTCGATGGGGTGTCGGCCCAGGCCGCGGACTTCACCGACTGCACCCTGCGCGGCGCCAATCTCACCGGCGCCAACCTGAAAGACGCGGTGCTCGCCGGCGCCATCCTGCACGGGGCGCAGATCGCGGGGGCCAACCTGGAGAACGCCTGCCTCGAAGGCGCTGTGCTGAGCGACGTTGACGTTTCCAGCGCCCGGACGGTCGGCGCGCGCTTCGAGGGCGCGCTCACCGAACCCAGCGAAACGGCGCTGGCCAAGGTTCCCGAGCTGATTGCGGCGATCGCGGCCCACGAAGCGTGGCGGCGCTCCGGCGGCGCTGATGGCGCGCCAGCCCGACTGGCCGGCGAGGACCTGCGACCGCTCGGCGACCGGATGCGGGGCGTGCAGCTGACCGCGGCGGACCTCCGCGGCGCTTGCCTTGTCGGGCTTGATCTCTCCGGTGCGGAGCTGCAGGGCGCCAATCTCGAGCGCGCGGACCTCCGTGGCGGCTCGCTCAAGGGCGCCGACCTGCGCGGCTCGCGCCTGGCCAGCGCCAACCTGACCAAGGCTGATCTGCGCGGCGCCCAGCTTGCCGGCCTGCCGCTCGGGCCGGCGCGGGTCACGCCGGTGATGCTGGCGAGCTCGCGCCTGCGCTATGTGCAGGGTCAGGGCGCCGACCTTACCGACGCGGTGCTCGACGGCGCTGACCTGCGTGGAGCGGACTTCACCGGCGCTATCCTCAGCGGCGCCAGCCTCGCCTCCGCCGACACCACCGCCACCGTTGGCCTCGATCGCACGGACAAGACTGCAGCGAAGCTTTCGGCCAGCTAAGTCTTGCCGTCGCCTGCGGACGGACGCAGGCTCTGCCTTTCCGGCCATTGCAGTGGCGGAGCGGCGACGTGGACTATCCCTACGACCTCGGAACCTATTCCCGGCCCGTCACCACCATCTCAGCGGACGCGCAGCGGTGGTTCGATCGCGGTCTCAACTGGTGCTTCGGCTATCACCACGAGGAGGCGGTCGCCTGCTTCGAGCAGGCGCTGGCGGCCGACCCGACCTGCGCGATGGCGCACTGGGGCGTGAGCTACGCCTCGGGGCCGAACTACAACTTCCCCTGGGAGGTGATGGACCCCGCCGGCAAGGCCGCGGCGCTGGCCAAGGCGCACGCCGCCGCCCACGCGGCGAGGGCGCTGGCGGGCGGCGTCACGGCGCCGGAGCGTGCGTTGATCGAGGCGCTCGCCGCCCGCTACCCTCAGAACGAGCCTGTCGAGGACCAGCGCCCCTGGAACGACGCTTTCGCCGACGCCATGCGCGCCGCGCACCGCGCCCACCCAGGCGATCTGGACGTTCGCGCCATCTTCGTCGAGGCGATCCTCAACCGCACGCCCTGGCGCATGTGGGACTTGCGCAGCGGCGAGCCGGCGCCCGAGGCCGGGACGCTCGAGGCCCGCGAGGTGCTGGAAGCCGCTTTGCACGGCCTCCCGGGCGCCAACACGCACCCGGGCCTGTTGCATCTCTACGTGCACCTGATGGAGATGTCGCCGCAGCCGCAGGTGGCTCTGGCCGCCGCCGACCGGCTTCGCGAACTCACGCCGGACATGGGCCACCTCGTGCACATGCCCACCCACATCGACATCCAGTGCGGCCACTACCGCGACGCCATGCACTGGAACCAGAAGGCCATCGTCGCCGATCGAAAGTTCTACGACCGGGCGGGCGCGATGAACTTCTATACGGGCTACCGGGTCCACAATTACCACTTCGCCGCCTACGGGGCGATGTTCCTCGGCCAGTACGCGCCGGCGCTCGCCGCCGCCGACGAGCTGATCGAGACCCTCCCCGAGGCGTTGCTGCGCACCACCTCGCCGCCGATGGCCGACTTCTTCGAGGGCTACGTCTCGATCCGGCAGCACGTGCTCGTCCGCTTCGGCAAGTGGCGCGAGATCATCGCCCAGGCCCTGCCGTCCGATCCGGATCTGTACCGCAACACGCTGGCGATGATGCGCTACGCCAGAGGCGTCGCTTTCGCGGCGCTCGGCGACGTGCCGGCGGCGGAAGCCGAGCAGGCGCTGTTCCGCGAAGCCGCCGAGCGCGTGCCCGAGACCCGATACATCCACAACGTCCGCTGCCTCAAGCTGCTCGCCATCGGCGAGGAGATGCTGGCGGGCGAAATCGCCTACCGCCGCGGCGAGCACGACGCCGCCTTCGCCCGCCTGCGCGCCGCCATCGCGCTGGAGGACGACCTGCCCTACGACGAGCCGTGGGGTTGGATGCAGCCGGTCCGCCATGCGCTAGGCGCCTTGCTGCTGGAGCAGGGCCGCGTCGCGGAAGCTGAAGCGGTCTACCGAGAGGATCTCGGCCTCGCCGGCGCCCTGCCGCGCGCCCAGATCCATCCGGACAACCTCTGGGCGCTCCGCGGCCTGCTGGATTGTCTCGAACGTCGGGGCGAGACGGCCGAAGCGAGGCTGATCCGCCAGCGCCTCGACATCGCCGCCGCCCGCGCCGACACGTCGGTGTCGGCATCCTGCTTCTGCGCCCGCGGCAACATGTCGGAGGCGGCCGCCTCCGCAGCCGAGGCGACCTGCTGCGCCTAACGCGCGCCAATCGGAGCGGCGCCGACCTTCGCGCCGAGGCGGTCTTCGGTGAGGGGGCGTCAGGGGGCCGCCCCAAGCGACGGTCTCTCTCCGTTGCACCACCGAGCAACGCGACCTTGAGGCGCTTCAACTTCGCGCGTCGGCTGATGTGGGAGGAGGACCGTCCCCACCTGCTCGCGAACGGCTTCTGGGCTGCGTCGAAGTCAGACCCTAAGCTGCGTCGCTGTTTTTACACAGGCTGGACCCCTCAGCTGACATCGGAGATGGCTGCTTCTCGGCGGTTTAGGCGGACGACGGCGCCCCCGCGCCATCTGCCGGTTTCGCCTCCGCCAGCCGCGCGACAGCGGCGGCCATCATAGACTGGAAACGGGGATCTTCGCGCAGGCTGGCGAAATCGGGGTCGGTGTGAGCGCTTCTGGTCAGTCGGCCAGTGATGTCCCGTTCCAGCACCGACGCAAGCATGGGGAGCGCCGAATCGGGATCGGCCAGCGAGGTCGCGAGCACGCAAGCGAAGTTGTAGCGCATCAGCAGGTTGTCGGGATCGATCAGCAGGCCGCGGCGCATCCAGTCCTTGGCCCGGTCGGCATCGCCGAGCGCCGCCAGGGCGTCGACTCCCGCGCCAATGGCGGTGCCGTTGCTGCGATCCTGGGCGACGGCCTTTTCGACCCTCGCCAGCGCGATGCCGGCGATCCGCCGGGCGTTCTCCCGATCACCCAGCACGACGTAGCAGCTCAACAGCATGGGGGGCGTACGGATGTCCGTCTCGATCAGCGCAACAGCCTTCTCGAATTGAGGGATCGCTTCCGCGAGCCGTCGCTGGCGGTAACTGACTGAAGCAGCGTGCCTGTTCACCTCGTACGACTCCGGATCGAGCCGCAGGGCGACGGCAATCTCGGCGGCCGCCTCCTCGTGTCTGCCGGCTTCCTCCAGCAGCACCCCCTTGATCGCGCGAGCCTCGGCCATAGCGGGGTTCAGCGCTAAGGCCCGTTCCAGTGCGGCCTGGCCGCCGTCACCAGACTGCCCGTGGGTGTAGCGCAGGTTGAACTGACCTATGGTCATGAGCGCCCACGCCTGGGCGTAGCCGGGATCGATCTCCACGGCCCGCCGGCAAAGCCGCTCAACGGCTTCGTTCCCCCGTGCATCGCCGTTGCCAGTCATCCAGAGCGAACGCGCCTCAAGGTAGAGGTCGTAAGCTTCGGCGCTCTCGGTTCCCCGCCGTTCGATCGCCTTCTTCTCTTCCGGCAATAGCTTCAGCTTCAGCGCCTTGACGATCGCTTCGCTGATTTCGTCTTGCAGGGCGAAGATGTCGTCGAGGTTGCGGTCGTAGCGCTCGGCCCAGACGTGGTCTCCGGCCGATCCATCGATGAGCTGGGCGGTGATCCGCACGCGGTTGCCGGCCTTGCGCACGCTGCCTTCCAGCACGTGTGTCACCTTCAACCGAGCCGCGAGCTCCGGCACCTCTACGCTTTTGCCCTTGAAGGTGAAGGCGGTGTTGCGCGCCACGACGGAGAGCGCCGAGACCTTGGAAAGGTCGGTGATGATGTCCTCGCTGATCCCGTCGCTGAAATACTCCTGCTCGGGATCGCCGCTCATGTTGGCGAACGGCAGCACGCAGATCGCGACGCGCCGCGGCGCCGGGGCCACGCCCGACGAAGCGGCTGGCGCGGCGGCGCCGCCGCCGACCAGGTCGCGGACGCTGTCGACCACCTTCTTCCAGTCGTGCGCCTCGACATCGC
>DATKPX010000147.1:0-2308 GCA_035523855.1 Allostellaceae bacterium | reverse complement strand
GGCTTCACCAGGCGCTGGGCGCTGTCGAGGATGTCGGCCTGGAGCGCCACCAGCTCGGTCACGTCCTTCTCGGTCAAGCGCCACTTGGCATCGGGATTGCGCCGCCAGGTGCCGATGCCGGTGCAGGGCGCGTCGACGAAGACGCGGTCGAAGGAGGCGAGATGCCGCTTCACCCACTTGTCGCGGTGGCTGCTGAGGGGGAGCCGCTGCACGATGCTGGCGCCGGCGCGGCGCAGCCGCTGGGTCGCGCGCTCGAGGCGCGCGGCGGAGACGTCGCTGGCGATGAGATGGCCGCGGTTCCCCATCGCGGCGGCGAGCGCCAGGGTCTTGCCGCCGGCGCCAGCGCAGAAATCGACGACGCGCATGCCCGGCCGCGCATCGGCGAGGAGCGCCGCCAGCTGGGAGCCCTCGTCCTGCACCTCAACCAGGCCGACCTTGAAGGTCTCGAGCGTCGAGAGCGGGATGCGCTCGCGCACCCGCAGGCCCAGCGGCGAGAAGGGCGTCGGTTCGGTGGCGATCCCCTCCTCCTTCAACGCCGTGATCGCGCCCTTGCGGTCGGCCTTCAGCGCGTTGACGCGGAGATCGAGCGGCGCCTCGCTGTTGAGCGCCGCCATCTCGCGGGGAAGCTCGCCGCCGAAGGCGCGCTCCAGATAGGGTGTCAGCCATTCCGGGAAATTGCCGCGCACCGGCGCCGGCATGGCGGGATGGCCGAGATCGTGGCCGGAGAGCGACTTGAGGAGGCGCAGCTCGTAGCCTTCGAGGGGCGCCGGACGGAAGCGGTCGCCATCGCACGCCTTCTCGATGGCACCCACCGACCAGCCTTCCGCCAGCACCAGCGCCGTCAGCGTGCGCCGGCGCGCGTCCGGCGGCAGCCCCTCGCCCTCCCGTGCCAGCCACCAGTCGAGCGCCGCGCGGTGGCGCAGCACCGCGTAGATGTGGCGCGAGATCTGGCCGCGGTCGCTGGAGCCCGCGAAGCGGTGACGGCGGAAATAGTTGGCGACGATGTCGTCGGCGGGCGCGCGCCCCTGGTCGATCTGGTCGAGTAGCTGGATCGCGGCGGCCACCTGCGCGCCGGGGGTCAGGTCATATCTCCTGCCGGTAGTTCGGCGCTTCCCGCGTGATCGCGATGTCGTGCACGTGGCTCTCGCGCAGGCCCGAGGCGGTGATGCGGACGAAGCGGCAGTTGCGCTGCATCTCCGGGATGGTGCGGTTGCCGGTATAGCCCATGGCGGCGCGGAGGCCGCCGACGAGCTGATGCACGATGTTGGCGACCGGACCCTTGTGCGCCACGCGACCCTCGACGCCCTCGGGCACCAGCTTGAGGGAGCTTGAGACTTCCTCCTGGAAGTAGCGGTCGGCGGAGCCGCGCGCCATGGCGCCCACCGAGCCCATGCCGCGATAGGATTTGTAGCTGCGGCCCTGAAAGAGGAAGACCTCGCCCGGCGCCTCGTCGGTGCCGGCGAAGAGCGAGCCCAGCATCGCGCAATCGGCGCCGCCGGCGATCGCCTTGGCGAGATCGCCGGAGAATTTGATGCCGCCGTCGGCAATGACCGGCACCTCGCTCTTGCGGCACTCCTCGACCGCATCGAGGATCGCGGTAAGCTGCGGCATGCCGACGCCCGCCACGATGCGGGTGGTGCAGATCGAGCCCGGACCGATGCCGACCTTGACCGCATCGGCGCCCGCCTCGATGAGGGCGCGGGCGCCCTCGGCGGTCGCCACGTTGCCGGCGACGATCTGGGTATAATTGGAGAGCCGGCGCACCCGGCGCACCGCCTCCAGCACGCGGGAGGAATGGCCGTGCGCGGTGTCCACCACCAGCACGTCGCAGCCCGCATCGAAGAGCGCCTCGGCGCGCTCGACGCCGTCGGCGCTGGTGCCGGTGGCGGCGGCGGTGCGCAGCCGCCCCTGCTCGTCCTTGCAGGCGTAGGGGAAGCGCTGCGCCTTCTCGATGTCCTTCACGGTGATGAGGCCGATGCAGCGGTACTGGTTGTCCACCACCAGCAGCTTCTCGATGCGGTGCTGGTGGAGGAGCCGCTTCGCCTCGGCGCGGTCCACCGTCTCACGCACGGTGACCAGCTTCTCGCGGGTCATCAGCTCGGAGATCGGCTGCTTCGGATTGGTGGCGAAACGGACGTCGCGGTTGGTGACGATGCCGACCAGCTTCTTGCTCTGCTGCACCACCGGGATGCCGGAGATGCGGTGCTCCGCCATCAGCTGCAGCGCGTCGGCGAGCGTCGCCTCCGGGCTGATGGTGACGGGGTTCACCACCATGCCGGCCTCGAACTTCTTGACCTTGCGCACCTCG
>DATKPX010000146.1:0-5631 GCA_035523855.1 Allostellaceae bacterium | reverse complement strand
CTCGGCATGCACTCGGCCTGGATCGGCGAGCATCATTTCGATTCGCTCGGCGTGAACTCGTCGCCGGAGATGCTGCTGGCCAGCATCGCCCCGGTGACCTCGCGCGTGCGCCTCGCGCCGGCGGTCTCGGTGTTGCCGCTGCATCACCCGCTCCGCGTCGCCGAGCAGTGGGCGACCCTCGATCTCGTCAGCGGCGGCCGCGTCGATTTCGCCGCCGGCCGCGGCTATGACCGGCGCGAGTACGAGCCCTTCGGCGCCGACTTCATGCAGTCCCTGGAGATCTTCTCCGAGGGGATCGAGGTGGTGCTCAGGGCATGGAACGAGACCGGCCCCTGGTCCTTCAAAGGCCGCTTCTACGACATCCGCGACATGGCGATCACGCCCCGGCCGCTGCAGCGGCCGATCCCGTTCTTCATCGCCTGCTTCTCGCGCGCGAGCCTGGAGATTGCGGGGCGGCGCGGCCTCGGCATCCTCTTCGCGCCCTTCGCCGCCGCCATGACCTTCGGCGACCTCGGCCGCGCGGTCGAGGCTTATCGCGCGGAGTGCGCCAGGCACGGCCACCGGCCGAGGAAGGCGATGTGCAGCTACTTCATCCACATCGCCGAGACGCCGGCGGAGATGGAGTACGGCCGCGAGACGCTGATGAGCTATTTCCGCCATTGCGTGCTGCCGGCGTTTCCGGCCGATCCCGCCAAGGCGCCGCCGACCATGCAGTACTTCATGCGCATCGTCGACATCCTGAAGGGGATGCGGAAGGAGGATCTCTCGGAGAAATCCATCCTGCTCGGCCCGCCCACCGCCATCATCGAAACGCTGAAGCGCGTCGAGGCCGCCGGGATCGAGGAGGTGATCCTCTATTTCAACGTCGGCAACAAGCCCGACGCGCTGGTGCGCGAGCAGATGGCGAAATTCATGGCGGAAATCGCGCCGGCCTTCGAGGGCGGCCACCGCGCCTTTGCGGCACCGGCGCAGGCGGGCGGGAGATGACCGCCGCCGGCCTCGCCGTCTTCGCCCTGGCGCTGCTTGTCAATGCCGGCTCGCCGGGACCGAGCATCGCCGCTCTGGTGGCACGGGTGCTCAGCAACGGCGTCGGCGACGTGCTGCCGTTCCTCCTCGCCATGTGGATCGGGGAGGCGATCTGGCTGACGGTCGCGGTGGCGGGGCTCGCCGTCGTGGCGCAGACCTTCGCCGTGCTGTTCACGGTCATCAAGTTCCTGGGCGTCGCCTATCTGCTCTTCCTGGCGTGGAGGATGTGGTTCGCGCCGACGGACGGACGGGGTGAGGGGCTGCCCTCCGGCCAGCGGCCGTGGCGCATGTTCCTCGCCGGCATGATGGTGACGCTCGGCAATCCCAAGATCATGGTGTTCTATCTCGCGCTGGTGCCGACCCTGATCGATCTCGGCCGGATGCGGCCGCTGGCCTGGGCGGAGCTGCTGGGCACCATGCTGCTGGTGCTGATGACGACCGACTGCGCCTGGGCGCTGCTGGCCGCCCGGGCGCGCCGGCTGCTGACGAACCGTCGCGCGGTGCGGGTCGCGAACCGGACCAGCGCCGCCGTGATGGTGGGCGCCGCGGCGACGATCGCCGCCAGGTGAGGGGCCGATGACGTAATTTATAAGCCTATAAAGTAGGCATTCGGCGCTCGGCACCTCAATTTGTCGCGTTCATTTTCCCCGGTTACCATGCGCCGCGATCATGCCGCCGTTGCCCATCAACCGTGGGCAGCTTATGGTGCGCTTCAAGTAAGAAGCCGATCAGGGAGGAGTCGTCATGACCAAGCATCTTACGCGCCGCAGCTTCGCGATCGTCTCTGCGGCGGCGCTTGCGGCACCGGCCATCGCGCGGATCGCCCGCGCCGACGAGCCGCTTCGCCTGCGCCTCTCGCTCGACACCGCGCCCTCGCACCTGCGCAACGTCTCGCTCAAGGACTATCTCGGCAAGGTCGAGGCCGCCTCGGGCGGCCGGATCAAGTCCGAAATCTTCGAGAGCGGCCAGCTCTATCCCGATCTCGAGGTGGGGAAGGCGCTGATCCAGGGCCAGGTCGAGATGGCGGCGCCCGGCAGCTGGACGATCACCGGTATCGTCTCGGACGCCGACTTCTTCCAGCTGCCGGTGCTCTACGGCCGCTCGATGGATGACATCCACCGCATCATCGACGGCAAGCCCGGCCAGCTCCTCAACGGCCAGATCCAGCAGAAGCTCCGCTCGCACGTGCTCGGACCCTATCTCGATCTGGGATTCCAGAACTGGTACAGCGCCAACAAGCCGATCGCGACGCTGGAGGATCTGAAGGGGATGAAGATCCGCAATTCCGGCGGCGCCGGCCAGGCCTGGCGCGCGCGCTTCCTCGGCGCCATTCCCAACACCACCGCCTGGCCCAACGTGCCGCTGTCGCTGTCGCAGGGCACCTTCGACGGGCTGGTGAGCTCCAACGAGAGCTTGGTGAGCGCCAAGCTCTGGGATGCCGGCGTCAAGTTCGCGCTCGAGGATCATCAGTTCATCGCCGAGTACATTCCCCTGGTCAATCAGGCCTTCTGGGAGAAGCTCGGTCCCGATCTGCAAAAGCTGTTGACCGACACCTGGGCGCAGAATGTTGCCGTCTACCGCGATAACATGGCGGGAGCGCAGCTGCGCGCGCGCAAGACCCTCGAGGAGCACGGCATCAAATTCGCCGATCCCACCGCCGAGCAGACCGCCGCCGAGCGCAAGCGCATGATGGCGGAGCAGGAGCAGGTGGCGAAGGAGATCAAGATCTCGCCCGAGATGGTGCAGGCCCTGATGGCGACGGTGGGCAGCGCAAGCTGAGAGGCGAGCCGTCTCGAGCACGACGCCCGTGATGAAGCTGTGGGATCGGATCGAGGAGACCCTGGTGGGGCTTCTCGGCCTGATCGCCCTCGCCATCGGCCTCTGGCAGGTGGTGGGGCGCTATTTCGATCCCGAGCGCGCCATCAGCTACGCCGAGGAAGTGATCGTCTACCTGGTGATCTGGGCGATCATGATCGTCTCGAGCCAGCTGGTGCGGCGCGACGGCCATGTGCGGCCCGATCTGGTGCTGCGCCTGCTGCCGCCCCGCATCCTGCGCTGGGTGGAGATCTTCAACTGCCTCGCCGCGATCGCATTCTGTGCCGCCCTCGTCTGGTACGGCTGGCAGATTGTCGACACCGCGCTGCTGATCGATGAGCACAGCTCGACCGACCTGCAATTCCCGATGTGGATCTATTATCTGGCGCTTCCCGTCGGGAGCGCGCTGATGGTGGTGCGGTACGCGATCCGGCTCGTCCGCTTTTTCTTCTATTTCGATCCCCGCATCATGACCGTGGGCCACATCCTCGAGAACGAGGCGCCCAGCGGGATCGATCTTCCCGCCGCCGATCATCGCCGCTAGCGCCCGATGCTGAGCCTCCTGTTCCTGCTGCTGTTCTTCGGCCTGCTCGCCTGCGGCATGCCGATCTTCCTGGTGCTCGGCCTCTGCGCCGGCATTCTCTATTTCGTCTCCGGCCAGCCGCTGATCGGTGCCGCGCAGATGGTGATCGATAAGCTCAACTCGACCACCCTGATGGCGCTGCCGCTCTTCGTCATGGCCGCCGCCTTCATGCGCTCGGGCGGTGTCGCCAAGGCGCTGGTGGATTTCGCCGCGGCGTGGCTCGGCGGCATCCGCGGCTCCCTCGGTCTCGTCACCGTGGTGTCCTGCACGCTTTTCGCGGCCATATGCGGGTCAAGCGTCGCGACCGCGCTCGCCATGGGCACCATCCTGCTGCCGGCGATGATCGAGCGGGGCTATCCGCGCTCCTTCGCGCTGGGGGTGGTGGGGGCGTCCGGCACCATCGGCATCGTGGTGCCGCCGAGCCTCGCCCTCATCCTCTACGGCATCGTCGCCGAGCAGTCGGTGCCGCGCCTCTTTCTCGCCGGCATCCTGCCGGGGCTGCTGCAGGCGGCGGCCTTCTTCCTCTGGGTGCTCTACGATGCGCGCCGGCGCCAGTTCCCGATCGAGCCGGCGCTGCCGCTCGCCGAGCGCATCCGCATCTCGATCCATGCGCTGCCGGCGCTGCTGGTGCCGGTGGTGGTGATGGTCGGCATCTATGGCGGCATCGTCACCGTCACCGAGGCGGCGGCGCTGGCGGCGGCGACCGCGCTGCTGGTGTCGCTGATCTTCTATCGCGGCTTCCACTGGTGGGAGACGCTGCGCGTCATCACCGACGGCATCCGCAGCGCCGCCACCATCATGCTGATCGTGGCGACGGCGCTCGCCTTCGGCCACTGGATGACGGAATCGGGCGTGCCGGCCGAGCTCGTCCGCTTCGCGGTCAGCCACGACCTTGCCACTTGGCAGTTCCTGCTGATGATCAACCTGCTGCTGCTGATCCTCGGCTGTTTCCTGGAGGTGACGGCGACGCTTCTGCTGGTGCTGCCGATCCTGGCGCCGGCCCTGAAGCCGCTCGGCGTCGATCCCGTGCACTTCTCCATCATCTTCACGCACAACATGGAGATCGGGCTGGTTCACCCGCCTGTCGGGCTCAACCTCTTCGTGCTGGCAACGATCTCCGAGGCGCCGATCGGCGAGGTGATCCGCGGCATCCTGCCGTTCCTGATCCTGCTGCTGGTCGTGCTCGGCATCATCACCTATGTGCCGATCCTGACGCTCTGGCTGCCGGACCTGGTGTTCGGCGGCTGACGCCGCGCTTGCTCAGACGTAGACCTGACGGAGGTCGCGGAGCCGGGCGCGCTCGGCGGCGTTGGCGGCGGCCTCGGCGGCGGAGCGCAATGCCAGCTTGCGGACGGCGGCGAAGCCGCTGTCGTAGACGCCGGGCAGGTCGTCGATGTAGCGGCCCTGGAACAGGTTGATGCCGAGAGACTGGCCGACGCCGACGGCGTCCGCGCTGTCGCAGCGGGCGAGGATGGTACGGGCGCAGCCCAGCCGCTTCACCGCCGACTTCAGCTCGACAAGACGCTCCTCGCGGGCGGTTCCCAGCGTCTCCGGGTTCCAGATCAGCTTCAGGAAGTCGACGCCGAAGCGGTCGAGATCGATCGACGGCAGCATCATGTCGGTGACGCCGTCGAGGCAGATGCGATAGCCGCGCTCGCGCACGAAGTCGCGCGCGAAATAGTAGGAGCGGAGATCGGAGAGGATGTCGAGCACCTGCAGCTCGAAGATGACCGTGCAGCGGGTCGCCGCGCGCAGCCGCCGGTCGAAGTCGATGAAGCGCTCGGAGAGCAGGGTGCCGACGTTGAAATTGACGCTGAAGGTCTTGGCGATCTCGCTGTCGTCGTTCTTGATCAGCAGCTGCAGCATGCGGTCGTCCAGCGTCTTGGTCAGGTGCTGGAACAGCCAGCGATCGCCGGCGATGTCATAGCCCGGGATCACGCTCTCCCGGAGATCGTCGATGGAGATGTAGAGCTCGCGGAACATCACCTTGGGCGGCGCGTCCCATGTGATGGCGCAGATCGGCTGGCGGCGCATCATGCTCGAGAGGTCGGCGTGCGCAATCTTGTCGACGAGCTGGCACATGCGGTCGGCGCTGACCGGCTGCAGCTTGAGGGGCGGCGGCGCCTTCTTGGCGGCCTCGGCGGCGGAGCGCAATGCCAGCTTGCGGACGGCGGCGAAGCCGCTGTCGTAGACGCCGGGCAGGTCGT
>DATKPX010000145.1:0-4770 GCA_035523855.1 Allostellaceae bacterium | reverse complement strand
CGGGGCGATTTGCGCCGGCCGGCCTGGAGGGGCAAGATCAGGCCGAGGCTAGGACCCCATGTCCCCGATCTCCCTCGCCGACATCGACACCGCCTTGCGCCCGCCGCGCCGCCGCGCCGACCGCATGGGGCCGGGCGTCGTCGCCTCGGTGGCGCTGCACCTCGTGCTGGCGGCGCTCATCTTTTTCGGCCTGCCAAGCCTGCTCAACGCGCCGGTTGAGGCGCCCACCGCGATCCCGGTGGACCTGGTGCGGCTCGGCGAGCAGACCGCCTCGCCGCCCGCGCCGGAGCGGGCCGAGGTGCCGCAGGAGAAGGCGCCGGAGACGGCGGCGCTGACGCCGCCGCAGCCGGTGCCGGAACCGGCGACGCCACCGCCGCCGCAATCCCTGGCGAAGGAGGAGAGCGCCGCGCCCAACGTGCTGAGCGCGCCCGCGGCGCCGGACGCGGTGCCGCCGAAGCCGGTCGAGGCGCCGCGCCCGACGCCCAAGCCCGCGGCCAGGCCGCAGAAGCAGCCGGCGCCGCCGGTCGACAGTTTCGAGGCGAAGCTGCAGTCGCTGGCGCGGCTCCGGCAGCCGACGCCGCCCGCGCCCGCTGATCCCGCGCGCCAGGACGGCGCCGGCGTCTCCAACCGCACCGCCAGCAGCAGCGCAGCGGCGCCCGGTCCCGATGCCCTCTACAGCGTGAAGGATTTCCTCCGCGCCCAGATCGAGCGGCGCTGGACCTTGGATCGCGGCAATCTCGGCGGCGGCAATCCGATCGTGCTCATTCACCTGCGGATCGAGCGCACCGGCAAGGTGGCGAGCGCCGAGGTGGTGGACGATCCGCGCCTCGCCACCGACGAGCGCTTCCGCGACCTCGCCATGAGCGCCCGCAACGCCGCGCTGCTCTCCTCGCCGCTGACCCTGCCGCCCGGCAGCTACGATCTGGTGAAGGACATCACCCTCGATTTCGACCCGAGGAAGGTGTCGCAGTGAGCTGCCGCCTCAGGGCAGCGTCCGCGCCACCCTGAAACCCGCATAGCTCGAATAGTCGAAGTCGCTGCCGTCGGCAGCGGCGTGGCTGCGGGTGGCGGCGCGGATGAAGGCGGGGACGTTGGACCAGGAGCCGCCGCGCAGCACGCGCTTGCTGCAGTCGCCGCTGCGCCAGGCGCTGCCGTCGCGGGGCGCTCCCACATAGCTCTCGTTCCAGCAATCGGCGGTCCACTGCCAGACATTGCCGAGCATGTCGTAGAGGCCGAAGCCGTTCGGCTTGAAGCCGCCGACCTCGGCGATCTCGCGGCCGTCCCATTTGCTGCCGCAGCCGTTGCAGTTGGCGTTGTCGCTGCCGATCGCCTCGCCCCACCAGCGCGCGGTGGTGGTGCCGGCGCGCGCCGCATATTCCCACTCCGCCTCGGTGGGGAGGCGATAGGGATTGCCGGGACCGCGCGCCTTGGTGTTGAGCCAGGCGATATAGGCCTCCGCGTCGCGCCAGTTGAGGCAGGTGGCGGGAACGCGCGGCGGCGCCACCTCGCCCGGTGGATAGGCCAAGCCATGGCCGGGCGAGCGCCAGACCATGCCCAGGATCCGGTCGCAGGGCGCCGGCTGATAGCCCGTGGCGCGCAGGAAGGTCAGGTACTCTTCGTTGGTGATGTCGTACTTGCCGAGCGCGAAGGCGCGGACGCTCACGGGATGCTGCGGCCCCTCGGCGTCGAAGCGCCCGGCCTCGCTCCGCGGGCTCCCCATGGTGAAGCTCCCCGCCGGCACCGCCACCATGACCGGACAATCCGTGCATTCCCGGAACTCGCGCTCCGCATGCTCGTCGGCCGATGCGGCGGCCGGAAACGCGAGGGCGGCGACGAGCCAGAGGCAGAGCAGGAGAGGGCGGATCGGAGGCATCGAGGACTCGCGCGGCGGCAGCGGTTGCTGGGGGCAACCTGCGTCCCCGCGCCGGTGCTTTCAAGTCGGAAGGTTTGGCGGGTCGCCGCAAATATTGCGACAGGACTATTGCCAGTTGTTTTGAGCCGTTATTTTCCCGGCTTTTAGTTTTCCCAAGAGTTATTTTGGCTATTGGAAAATAATATTTCATCCCCATATGAGCTTTGCGGCGAATTATCGTCGCAGGGAAATAAAGGAATAGTCGGCATGAACGAGAATAATCCCACCGCCAAGCCCGTCATTTCCTCCGATCCGAGCAAGATCACCACCACGCCCGCGCCGCACACGGTCGAGCCCGTGAAGATGCCGGATAGCGCGCAGCCCCAGGTCGCCGTGACCGTGGAGCCCAAGGACGCGCCCAAGACCAGCTCGTAACGAGTGGCGGGGGGAGACGCCAGCCGGCTCTTCCCCCGGCGCCGCCTCGAGGATCCGACCCCATCCGGGAGCCTGCTCATGACCCTCCGCACGCGCAGCGATACCGTCACCTTCGATCGGCCTTTCGTGCTGACCGGGGTGGACGGGGTGCAGCCGGCGGGGACCTACACGGTGGAGACCGACGAGGAGCTGCTGCCGACCCTGTCGCTCACCGCCTACCGGCGGCTGGCGACCTGGCTTCGGCTGCCCGCGCTCTCGCCCGCTGCGAAATCCGCGCCCGCCCGGACGCAGGTCGCCGCCATCGACCCCCTGGAGCTGCAGGCGGCGCTCGCGCGCGATGCGACGCTGGGCTGGGGCATTGCCGTGGCCGGCCGGCTCGAGGATCTCCTCGGCGACACGGTCATGGGCCAGACGCTGCGGAGCGCCGGCCTGACGCCGAGCCAGTTCAAGGCGCAGCTGCGCGAGCTGGCCCAGCGCATCGACCGGCACGGGCGGTCGGCGCCCGCGCTGCAGGACTGTCCTGCGGCTTGAGGGAGATCCCGATGCCGAATTCCTATTTCCGCCGCCGGGCCGAGCAATGCTATCGCCACGCGCTGGTGTTCAAGGGACCGGCGATCGGCCGCACCATCATCAACCGACTGGGCGACGCGTTCGGGGCGAAGGCAGATGCGGCCGTCGCGCGGCTCGCCCAGATGCGGAACGCCGTGGCGCGCAGACGAGAGGTCGAGCGTCAGGCCGAGCACGGCGATCGTCGCGAGTAGCACGCCGCGACGCCAGGATCGAAGGAGCGTTGTCATGATGAGCAACGAGGCATTGAAGCCGATGTCCGACGCCAAGCGCCGCTGGGGCCGCACGCAGGGCAGCCGGCCCGTCGACCCCTACAAGAACTCCGGCAAGCTGCGCTCGCCCACGGTCTGCCCGCAATGCGGCGCGATCTATGCCGGCGGCCGCTGGCGCTGGGGCCCGCGTCCGGCCAATGCCGGCGAGGAGGTCTGCCAGGCCTGCCATCGCTCCGACGACGGCTTCCCCGCCGGCGTGGTGACGCTTTCCGGCAGCTTCGTGATGCCGAACCGCGTCGCGCTGGTCGCCAATGTGCGCCAGCAGGAGCAGAGCGAGCGCCGCGACCGCCCGCCCAATCGCATCATCAACATCGAGCAGGGCGAGGACCGGATCGTCGTCAACACGACGGACGTTCAGCTGCCGGTGCGCATCGGCGAGGCGATCCGGCGCACCTTCCAGGGCGCCCTCGAGCGGCATTTCGACGAGAACAGCTACCTCATCCGCGTGGACTGGCATCGCGACGTCTGAGCGCGCTCGTTCACTCGGACATCAACAAGCAAAGCAGGGAGAAGCAGCATGGCAGTACAGGGCATGACACCGATGCAGAGCGTCGCCGCCAGGTGGGAGACGGCAAAGCCCATGGTCATCGCGCTGGCGATCGGCCTGGTCGCCGGGCCCGTCATCTCCAGCTACATGGGCTGGCAGGTCACCGCCGGCACGGCGCGGACCGAGACCCGCGACAGCGTGGTCGATCAGCTGGCGCAGATCTGCGCCACACGCGCGCGCGCCGAGGTCGCCGACCCCAGCAAGCTCGATTGGGAGGCCCGGAGCGCGCTCGCGAAGAAATGGGTCGTGGAGCCGGGCCTGCCCTTCAAGGGGCTCGAGGTGACCGGCGCCTGCGCGCAGAAGCTCGCGGTCTAAGCCGCACCGGCAATGGCCCTGCCGCACTCCTTCGCGCTCCTCGATTCCGAATTCGGCGCGTTTCTCTACGCCTCGATCGGCGAGGACCAGAAGGGCATGCCGCTCAGCGTCGTCTCGGCGCTGACGCGGCTCGACATCGATCCTTGGCAGGAGGCGGCGCGGCTTTCCGCCCTCCGCAACGAGGAGGCGGTGAGCGCGCTGGCGCTGACCATCGACCGCCTGCCCGAGGTTCGGCGCGAGTTCTGGGACGCAAGGCGGATCGCCGCCGGTCTCGTCGCCCTCCTGCCGCGCGGCGGCTTCGTCGCGCCGCCGGCGCAGGCATCGCCGCCGCGCGGCCGCAGGGTCTATCTCACCTTCGGCGTGCCGACCGGGCTCGCGCTGCTGGCGGGCTCCGCGATCGTGGTGGGGACGATCGCGCACGTGATCTGGCGCCTCTGGAGCTGAGGGCGGCGTAGTCAGCCGAGGTGGGGAGCGATCCCCGGCGCGCCGGCGAGCGCCACCGGCGAGAGGCAGAAGGTGATCACCGCAAAGAAGTGGGTGACGCTGCCGGTGAGCACGCAGCTGTGCCAGACCGCGTCGGTCCAGCGGCCGATGTCGCGGGCGAAGATCAGCGCGCCCACGGTGTAGGCGATGCCGCCGAGCACCAGGAAGGCGAGGGGGAGCGGCGGGATGCTGTGGAACACCTCGCCGGCCGAGCTCACGAAGATCCAGCCCAGCGCCAGGTAGACCAGGACGAAGGCGCGGTCGTGGCTCCGCGGCAGCACCAGCTTGAGCGCGATCCC
>DATKPX010000144.1:0-12534 GCA_035523855.1 Allostellaceae bacterium | reverse complement strand
GCCCGGCAACGTGCATGTGCATGCCTCCGGCCACGGCATGACCGTGGAGGATTTCCTCGCCGCCGCCGCCGCTGCCGCCAGACCGCTCTGCACGTCCGGCCTTGCCGTCGGCGCCCGTATTCATGCCGCCATCGAGGCAAGCTGGGCCGCGGTGCCCCTCAACACCAATCTCGGCATCGTCCTGCTGGCAGCGCCGCTGATCGCCGCGGCGGAGAGCGGCACCGGCGCCCTGCGGTCGCGCCTCGGTGCCGTCCTGCAAGTGCTCACCGTCACCGATGCCGTCGATGTCTTCGCCGCGATCCGCCGCGCCAGCCCCGGCGGGTTGGGACGCGCCGAGCGCCAGGATGTTGGGACGGAACCCACCGTCACCCTGCTGGAGGCCATGCGCCTCGCCCGCGCGCGCGACCGCATCGCCCGGCAATATGCGGAAAACTATGCCGATGTCTTCGCCGTGGGCGTCGCCCGCATCAAGGAGGGCCGGCGCGCCGGCGTCTCGCCCGAATGGATCACGACACTGGTCTTTCTGGAGTTTCTCTCCCGTTTCCCGGACAGCCACCTGGCGCGGAAATTCGGCGGCGAGGTCGCCGAGGGCGTGCGGGCGCAGGCGGAGCGGCTTTTCCGGACCTTGCCGGCAGGCGCAGGCGCGCGCGATGCGGCGCTGCTCGCCTTCGATCGCGAGCTCAAGGAGCGTGGGCTAAATCCCGGCACTTCCGCCGATCTCACCGTCGCCTCCTTGCTTGCCTCCGAACTCGGCGATATGCTCGCCAACCCGGTCCGCGAAATCCGCTGAAGCCGTCGAGGGCCTGCTCTCGCCGCAGCCGGGTAAACAGGACAGATCAAACAGGAGGAAGGCGATGGCGAAAATCAACAAGGTCTGTGTGGGCGAAGCCCTGGTCGGTGACGGCAACGAGGTAGCGCACATCGATCTCATCATCGGCCCGCGCGGCTCGCCGGCCGAGGACACCTTCTGCCGCACGCTTACCAGTCAGCGCGAGGGCGTGAACGGCCTGCTGGCGGTGGTCGCGCCGAACCTTCCCTGCAAGCCCAGCACGGTGATGTTCAACAAGGTGACCATCAAGGGCGCGAAGCAGGCGGTGCAGATGTTCGGCCCCGCGCAATACGCCGTCGCCAAGGCGGTGGAGGATTGCGTGAAGGACGGCACCATCCCCGTCGAGGAAGCGGACGATCTCTTCATCTGCGTCGGCGTGTTCATCCACTGGCAGGCCACCGACGACAAGAAGATCCAGCAGTACAATTACGAGGCCACCAAGCTGTCGATCCAGCGCGCGGTCGCCGGCAAGCCGACGGCACGCGAGGTTCTCGAGCAGGCCGACAAGGCGAAGCATCCCTTCGCCGCCTGACGAACGGATACCGGAGGCGGGCCGAGGCTCGCCTCCGGATTTTTTACCCGACGAGTTTCGCGAGCGTGGCGGCGTCGAGCCGCCCGTCATGGAGCGCGGTCGCGATCAGCGCGCCAGCGATACCACCCTCCACCAGGGCCGCGATATCCTGCTCGCCGCGCACGCCGCCGGCGGCGAAGACGTGGCGCCCCTGGGCCTTGCGCGCCAGCTCCTGCAATGACGGCAGATCCGGACCGCCTCCGCTGCCGACGCGGTCGAGCGTCATCAGGATGAGCCGCGCCGGCCAGAGCTCGATCCCGTTCCGGATCTCCGGCGGCCCCAGGAACTGCTCGCCGCGATGGTCGAGCGAGAGCACGAAACCGCCATCGCCGAGCGCATCCTGGATCGCGACGAGATCCTCGGCGCTCGCCAGGCTCTCGGTGCCGACGACCGGCAGCACGCCTCCATCCGCCGCCGCCTGCGTCGCCGCCGGCGTCGCGAAGCCGCCGTCGACCCAGAACTCCGTATCGGGAAACTGCCGCTTCAATTCCCGCAGCAGCGAGGCGTGGCTGCCCTCGCCCGTGATCGCGTCGAGGTCGGCGACGTAGACGGTGCGGAACGGCGCCAGCGTCCGCAGGCCGCGCAGCACGTCGGCGGCGGCGCTGCTGCGGGCGAGCGGCGACACGATCGGACGGTAGCTCGCGCGATCGCCGGCGCGGGCGCGGACAACCTGGCCGTGCTTCAGGTCGAGAACTGGTATGATGAGAAAGGCGCTCATGGACCAGGGATCATCGTGCGGATCTTCGCGCTGGAGTATGCGACGGGCGGCGGCGTGCTGGAAAGGCCGGCGCTCTCCCATTGCCGTCCCGAGGGCGCGGCGATGCTGCGCGCGCTCGCCGGCGACCTCGCCGACGTCCCGCCGCACGAGGTCGTGATCGCCGTCGACGATGCGGCAACGACGGCATGGCCGCCACGCGTCCGTTACCAGCGCGTAGCCGCCGCCGATCGCGTGGCGGCAAGCTGGGAGGCGATGATGACAGCGGCCGACGCGGTCTGGATCGTGGCGCCGGAGACCGGCGGGATCCTCGCCGACCTCACCCGGCGCGCTGAGCGGCTGGGCAAGCCGGTGCTCGGCTGCCCCGCCTCGGCCGTCGAGATCGCCGCCAGCAAGCTAGCCACCGCGCGGCATCTCGCGCGGCATGGCATTGCCGTCGTGCCGACCGCGCCGGCCTCCGTGACGCCGCCGGCGTCGGAGACGGGCTGGGTGGTGAAGCCCGACGACGGCGTCGGCAGCGAGGACACCTGGCTCTGCGCGCGTGTCGAGGAGCTTCATCGCGCCGCCGATCGCGCCGCGCAGGCGGTGATCCAGCCCTTCATCGCGGGCGAGCCCATCAGCATCAGCCTGCTCGCGCAGCGCGGCCACGCCTGGATCCTCGCCTGCAATACGCAGGATGTGCGCCGCGAAGGGGGCGCCCTCGCCTATCGCGGCGGCACCGTCGGCGGCGCCGAGGAGCTGCGGCCGGCGCTGACGTCGATCGCCGAGGCGGTCGCGGAAGCGTTGCCTCAGCTCTGGGGTTACGTGGGCATCGATCTCGTCGCGACGGTGAAAGGCCCGGTGGTACTGGAGATCAACCCGCGCCTCACCTGCTCCTACGTCGCCTTGCGCGAGAGCATCGGCCTCAATCCCGCCGAGCTGGTGCTGCGCCTCCTCGATGAGCCGCTGCCGTCGCTGATCCGGCCGCTCTCGCCGCGCCCGGTCAAGGTCGCGGTGGCATCGTGAGTGCCCGCGTCCTCGGCTGGGACATCGGCGGCGCGCATCTGAAGCTGGCGCTCGCCGAAGGCAACCGGATCGTTGCGGCACGCCAGGTCCCCTGCGCGCTCTGGCAAGGGCTCGACAAGCTCCGGGAAGCCATCGCCACAGGCCTCGATGGCCTGCCGGACGCCGGGCGGTACGCCGTCACCATGACAGGTGAGCTCACCGATCTCTTTCCCGACCGCGCCAGCGGCGTCGCGGCGATCCTCGATCTGCTGGCGGAAGTCGTCGGCGGCAGCGGGATTACCGTCTACGGGACTGACGGCGGCTTCCTCGCCATCGAAGCCGCTAAAGCCGCACCCGACCGCATCGGCTCGGCGAACTGGCACGCGACCGCGCATTGGCTGGCGCGCGCCATCTGCGACGGGGTGTTGCTGGACATCGGCAGCACGACCACGGACATCGTGCCCTTCATCGCCGGCGCCGTCGCGGCGCGCGGCATGACCGATGCCGACCGGCTCGCGACCGGCGAGCTCGTCTATACCGGCGTCGTCCGCACGCCGCTGATGGCGGTGGCGCAGCGCGTGCCCTTCGAGGGCCGCGAGCTTGGCGTGATGGCGGAATATTTCGCCACCGCGGCGGACGCGCACCGCCTTGCTGGCACGCTGCCGGAGGGCGCCGATCTCCATCCCGCCGCAGATGGTCGCGGCAAATCCCCGGCGGAGAGCCGGGCGCGGCTCGCGCGCATGATCGGCATGGATGCGGCGGCGGCATCGGACGATGCGTGGCGACGGCTGGCGGACGCCTTCATCCGCCACCAGATCGGCCAGATCGAAGCGGCTGTCGCGGGCGTACTCTCGACTGTCGATCTCGCGCCGGCGGCGCCGGTGGTCGGCGCTGGCACCGGCCGCTTCCTCGCCGAGCAGATCGCCCGTCGCCTCGACCGGCCCTATCGGAGCTTCGAGAACGCCGTCGCGGCGACGCTCTCTCTCGCCGGGCTGGTCGCCGACATCGCACCAGCCGCGGCGGTGGCGCTGCTGCGATCGAGCGCCTGACGCACAGCCCGAACGGCGGCGGGATCGAGGTTGCTCTGCCTTCCGCCCGCCGTCAGCGCCGAGCGGAAGCCCAGATAATCGGCGCCGAGCGACGCCAGCTCCGGGATGTCGCCGAGCCTGAGTGAGCCGGCAAGCCCGCTGACCAAGCCGAGGCTCCGCGCGCGGGCAACGAAGCCGGCGAGCGCGGAGCGGTCCTGATGCGCGATCAGCGCGCCGGAGGATTTTCCGGCGGTGTCGAGCATCACGCCGAAGAAGCCGGCTTCCGCGCAGCGCGCGGCAATGCCGACGAGGTCGGGCGCGCGATCGGCGAACAGCACGGCGACAAGCTTGATGCCCCTTGCGATCACCGGCCGGAGCACTCGCAACGAGCCGTCGAGATCGCCGGGAAAGACGCCGATCTTCACGATGTCGGCACCGTCCTTCGAAGTCGCCGCCACCGCCGTCCGCACGACATCCGGGCTGAGCTCGACGTCGCCGATGGTAGCGCTCACGGGCACGCGGCCGGCGACGCGAGCCACGATCGCGCGCAGCACCGCCGGCGGCACGCGGCCGAGCGCGCCCATTGCCGGCTCCTTGGCGTCGATGATGTCGGCGCCGCCGGCGAGCGCTACCTCCGCTTCCACTGCCGAGCGCACGCTCGCCAGGAACCGGCTCACCGTCCCTTCTCCGCCTGGAATTCCGCGAAGCGCGCCGCGAGCCAGCTCCAGGCCTCCAGCTCGCGCGGCCCCGCCGTCTTCTCGACAGCAATTCTGAGATACTCCATCTCGCGCTCGATCTTTTCGATCGGCAGCAGCTCCAGCCGACTGACCAGGATCGCCGCCTCGATCACCGCCGCCTGGGCACGGTTGAAGCCGCGGAACGGCCCGTGCTGCGCCTCGTGCACCACGCGGCAGCGGAAGCGCGGCCGCATCTCGTCCTCCTCGACGGCGGCGACCTCCACCTCCTGGTGGAAATGCGCGCCCTCCAGCACGACGCCGCGCACCACGCTCGCCGGCCGCACCGGCCAGTCGCGCCGGCCGGTGAGGCAGCCGGCGAAGACGCGGACGTCCTCGGTATGGCTGATGACGGCGAAGGGATGCTCCCGGAGATTATCAAGGGTCCGCGACGGGCGGAACGGCGCCAGCACTGGCCCGTCGCGCCAGATAACGCCCATCGGCGCGATATGCACCTCGCCGGCCTTCGACAGCGTGGTGATGATGCTCTCGCGGATCACTTGCGCTTCTCGCGGCGCCGCCCGCGGCGCTCCCGCAGGGTGGCGCCTGGCGCGCGATGGACGACGCGCTCTTCGGGCGCGCGCTTCAGCGCCACGCCCCAATCCAGCGGCTCGTCCTGCACGTAGCGCTTGCCGAGATCGAAGGCGAGCTGCGCCTTCATGAGCTCCGCTCCGAGATAGAAGGCATGGGCGCCGTCCCCGGCGACGGCGAGCCTGGGATAGAGCTCGAAGGCGTCGCGGGCGACGTGATGGCCGTCGCGGTTATAGACATGGATGCCGTCCTCCGCCACCTCGATGCGGAAATTCGCATCTCGGATGCCGGCGGCGGTCTCGGCGATCTCGGCCGGCGTGGTCGCGAAGGGCTTGCGGCTGCGTAGGGTCAGCAGGCCGCTGTCGATGCCCACCGGCAGCCGACCCAGCGTCTTCGCCGCGTGCATGATCCGCCGCGCGAGATCGGCCTCGGCGATGGCGGTGCGGCAGTGCGGGCTCTTGCGCACTGCCAGCACGTCGGTGATGCCGAGCTCGGCGATGATGCCGAAGAGCGTGGCATTGACGCCGGAAATGTCCGCCTCGGTGAGCTCGGTCAAGTTACCGATCCCCATCAGGATGCGCGCCTCCGGCATCCGCCGGCGCAGCTCCGCGTAGCGCACCAGAGAGGCCGCGAAGCCGAAGGGGATGGGATCGAGGATTGGATCGAGGATGCAAGCGCGGCCTTTCTTTACTAGCGCCTCGGCGGCGCGGCAGAGGCTGTCGAGATCGCCGGGCCGCGCCGGGATCAGCACTGGCACCGCCGCGACCTCGTCGGCGAGCGCCAGCGTCGTCTCGCTGAGGCTGAAGATGAAATCGGCACCGGCGCGGCCGCCACGGCGCAGCTCCTCGACATCGGCGGAGTCGACGCTGACCGCAAAGCCGGCCGCGTGCAGCGCCGCTACGGCCTCCTCCAGATGGCCGAATTGCGTGCCGGGCAGGCAGCCGAGATCGATGACGTCGGCGCCCTCGCTGGCGTAGTCATGTGCCTGCTGCAGGATCACGTCGATCGACATATGGGGCGCGTCGACGATCTCCGCGAAGATGCGGACGTCGTGCCGGCTGAGATCGACGCCCAGCTTCGCGCGGCCGAAATGAGCGGGGATATCGTGCAGATCCTCCGGCCCGCGGGTTACCGGCTTGCCGAGATCGGCAGCGAGCGCCCCAAGATCGCCGGCGCAGTAGCCCGGCACCAGCACGCGGTCGGCGGCGACCTCGTCGCGCGGCAGGCGGCGGCGGATGAGGTCGGCGGTCATCAGCGCCGCCACCTGGATGCCAATGTCGCGCACGTCCCAGTCGAACTCCGCCGGGCTCATCTCAGCCAGCACCTTGCGCAGGCGCCGCTCGGCGAGATGGCCGGTCAGGAAGAGGATTCGCTCAGCCATTTGAGCCGCGCGTTGACCGCCTCGGAAAGTGCGGCGAGGGATTCTACCACCGTCGTCCCCTCGAAGGATTTGAGCTTCTCCACGTTCTCCAGGTCGACCCGCCGCGGCCAGACCTTGACAACGCCGCCGGGCGCCCTGGTCTCCAGCTCCGGCGCGGTGTCGCAGGCGAAGACGATGCTGGGGATGCGGCACTTGCCGGCCTGGGCGAAGACGTTGGTGGCTAGGGTATCGGAGATGCCATAGACGAATTTCGCCACTGTGTTCGAGGTGGCGGGCGCCACCACCAGCGTGTGGTAGACGCCCTCGTAGAACAGCCCGACTGGCGCCGCCGAGGCGGTGGTGTCACGAAAGATGCGGATGTCCGACGGCAGGCGCGACTTGTACATGCGGATCACCTCCGCCGCCGCCTTGCTGACGAAGAGATCGACATTGGGCAGCGGACCCAGCAGCTCCAGGCTCTCCTCAAAGAAATGGCCGGAGCCGGTGACCGCCCAGGCGAGGCGCGAGCGCGTGCCGGCATAGGGTGGCGGCATCGCGATTTCTTTCAGGCCGCGATGAGCGCGGCAAGCCGCGCCTCGTCGCCAGGGCCGATCCAGTCGAGGGCGACATCAGCCGCGCGGAAGAATGCCGGGAAGGCGCGGTCGACGGCGCCGATCTCGGCGAGCTCCTCGGGGTCGAGCGCGGCCGGCGCCGGCATCGATTTCACCAGCACCAGACGGCGCGCACGGATGCGCCGCGCCAGCCAGGCGGCGAGGCTGTCGGAAGTGATGTCCCAGCTCTCGGCGATATCGCGATCGGCAAGCGCCATCCGCGACGGCAGCCAGACCGGAACCGCGCTGCGACCGAGTGCGTCGCTCATCTCGTCCAGATCGGCGCAGAGTGCGAGGCCGGGCTGCCAGTCCGCCAGGATCTGCGCATACTGCTCCATGGCGAGAAGCGCCATGCGATGAGCCGCACGGTCGGAGAAGCCGAGGCGGTGCTGTTCGTCGCGGACGCGATCGGCGAAAGCACCGCCGCCGGGCACCACCACCACGCGGCCCTTGGCGGCCACCAGCAGATCGAGCCACGGGCGCAGCATCTCGGCCTTGCCGAGGCTGCCGCCGAGCTTGAGGACGATCACGGCCCCAGGCTCCGGTCGCGGTGGCGCACGATCGAGACGCCGACGCTCTCGGCGTCGCTGTAGACGTCGAGCTTCTCCACCGCGACACTGACGCTGATCGAGCGGTCGTCCTCCAGGCAGAGCGCCGCCACGCGTTCGGCCAGCGTCTCCACCAGCTCGATGTGGCCCGCGCCGATGATCGAGCGCACCCCCTCGATGATCGTCTCGTAGTTGAGGACGTTCTCGAAATCCTCGCTGGCGAAGGAGCCGGGATCGGCGATGTCGAGCTCGACATTGATGCGGACGCGCTGGGTGCGCAGCCGCTCGTGGTCATAGATGCCGATGCTGCAGGGCAGCAGCAGGTTGCGCACGCGCACGCGATAGGTGGAGGCGCCCGCGCGCTCCAGCAGGCGGCGAAGTCCGAGCGCTTCCGAGACCGGCCATTTTTCCGTCATGCCAGACGAGCATGCCCGAGCGCGGGGCGCGCTGACAACCGTCGTCGGGAAGCGGCCGCCCCGGACCGGCGCCCGGGCCCGGGCTCAGGTGGGAAAGTCGCGAGGAACGTTCTGCTCGCAGCGCCAGCGCGCCAGCATCCATTTCGGATGCTCCTCGACCCATTCCGCGGCGACCTGCTGGCCCTCGATCATGCAGGCCATCATGGTCATGTCCTCGAGGATGGGGCGCTCGTCGGCGCAATGGGCCTGCCAGGCCATCATGCAGACGGTCAGAACAAGGTGAACCATCGATCAACTCACTCCTTGCGTTGGCCCCCGGCCATGCGGCTACGGCTTGCGCCTTCCCTTGCCGTCCGTGCTCCGACCGGTCGAGGCGAAACGTCGCGCCGGTCGCTCGGTTGCACCGCAATGCTGCGGCAAAGCAGGTTCAGAAAGCGTATACGCCATGGTTTACGCGCCGCCTTCGATACAATAGCCTAGCTGCGGGAAATAGGTTGGATTTGCCGCAAGCATTTGCGGCGCCATCGGTTTCCCGGCGCTCTCGAGAACGGAAAATCGCAGCCGCCGAGCGGCGGCCGCCGGCTCCGAGCCGCCGCCACGGAGGAAACTGCCGGAGTGACATCGCGATGTCAGCGACACGCAAGAAAGCTCCCTTGTCCTTGGCTCTCATCGCCGGCGCCGCCATTGCCGGCGCGGTTACCGCGGCATTCGCCGACGAGGCACCGGCGCTCAGCCCGGCGCAGGTGGCGCTCTTCGAGAGCGATCATCTGAAGAGCATCGCCCAGCCGGAGCGGCTCGAATACCGTTTCAAGCGCGAGAGCACCACCACCGGCGCCGGCCAGACGGCGCCCTATTCCGACCGCGTCGATCTCGACGTGCGGCCGCGCGATGACGGCAAGAAGGACGTCTGGGTCGATTTCCTCACCGGCGACCGCCATAAGCCTTTTCCGCCGCTGATGGGTTTCCGCGGCAATCCCGTGCTGATGTACTTCCTCGAACACGACGTCGAGGAGATGAACCAGGAGACCGGCGGCGCCGCGGTCTATTTCCGCAACCGCATCCGCCAGGCCTTCGTCGACCACGCCCAGGTGAAGCCGGTGGAGATCGAGCGCGACGGCGCGCAGGTCGCGGCGACCGAGATCACGCTCTCGCCGTTCAAGAACGACCCCAACCTCGCCCCCTTCCCCGGTGTCGCCGACAAGCGCTATCGCTTCCTGCTCTCCGACGCGGTCCCCGGCAGCATCGTCGAGATCGACGCCACCACCCCCGGCAACCAGGGCGATCCGCCGCGGATCAAGGACAGCATGATCTTCGACAGCGAGAAGCCGTGTCCCAGCGGAGCAGGCCCATGCGCCTCGCCCAGCGCGCAATAGCCGCCGCCGTCGGCGCCATCGCGCTCGTCGCGACGGCGGGAGCCGCAACCCCGCCGCCACCGAAGAACGACTATCCCACCTCGGCGCGGGCGGATTACGTGCTGGGCTGCATGGCCGCCAACGGCAATACGCGCGAGGCGCTCTTCCAGTGCTCCTGCGCCATCGACAGCATCGCCGGCACGCTTCCCTACAGCGACTACGAGAAAGCGGAGACCGCGCTCAGCCTGCAACAGGGCGGCGGCGTCGGCGGCCGCGTCGGCGAGTTCCGCGACCCGCCGGAGGTGAAGGCGGTACTGGAGCGGCTGCGCGAGGCGCAGGCGGAGGCGAACCTCACCTGCTTCCGGTGAGGATGCTCGCATCTTCCCCCTCTCCCCGTTGGGGAGAGGGATCTTGAAGCGCTGACCCGACGCTTACGTCCCCGGCTTCGGCTTCACCGGCCAGCTGCCCTGGAAGTGGCGGTTGTTGCTGTCCTCCACCTCGACCTTGAGGTCGGCACTCGCGGCGGTCGGCAGGAAATCGAAGGTGAAGCTCGGATCCTCGCTGATGGAGATGTCGGATTCCACGCGCAGCACTTCCGATCCGTTGTAGGTGACGCTCACCGCGCGCACGAAATTCGCCGGGATGAAGTTGCGGGTGAGCTGATCCATCTGCATGCCCGAGCTGTTCGGATGGCTCACCAGCAGATGCGCCTCGGTCGGCTCGCCGGGATGCGCCGGCGCGCGCAGCGACATCTTGAGCTGGCCAAGGCGCTGCTCGGCCAGCACCTGATCCTTGGTCGCCGGCGCCGAGCAGCCGCCCGCCGCTTTGATGAAGCGCTGGGCGCCGTAGAGCCTGCCGTCCCTGGTCTCCGCCACCGCGTGCAGATAGGTGTAGTCGTCGACCCTGACGCGCGTCGCGATCTCGTTGGGATCCGCCGCCGGGCCAAAGGTGAAGCGGCCGGCGAGCGGCGACGGGTTATCGTCGATGACGAAGTAGATCTGCTTCACCTGGCCGCGGAGCGCGCCGTTGATGCGGATGGTGACCGGCACCAGGGCGGCATCCTCGGCGCGGTCCGGCGCCTCGATGGCGATGCGGTCGCCAGCCTCCGCGATCGCGCGGTCGCCGAAGATCTGCGCGCGCAGATCGGCCCAGCGCTGGGCACGGGTGGCCTCGTCCACCTCCGCCGCGGCGGGCATCGCCATCCCCGACAGCGCGAGGCAGACGGCACTCAGCGCCCATGATGTCCTCGGCATGCGTCCTCCGATCGGAGCTACTCCCACTCCAGCTCGTGATAGGCGGTGGTGACGTTCCGCGGGTGGTAGTCGTCGAACAGCAGCCACCGGCCGCGCTCCTCCACCGCAACATGGCGCCAGGCCTCGCCGATGTCGATCCCTTCCTTGATCGCGGCGCGGGTATCGTCGATCACGGCTCTGAGATAGCGCATTTCCGGCGCCGCCGCGGCCGGCCAGGGGACGCTCACCGGTCCGTGGCCCGGCACGGCGCGCTCGGCCGGCAGCCTCTCGAGCGCATCCAGCTCGCGCACCCAGCCGACCGCGCTGCCGTCGATCACGGGAATACGGTCGACGAAGAGCAGGTCGGCCAGCCAGAGCGTCCCGGTGCGCCGGTCGAGCAGCGTCAGATCATTGTCCGTATGCGCCGGCTTATGGGCGTCGATCTGCACTTCGCGGTCGCCGAGATCGACCGTCAGTGACGTGTCAACCAGCCGCGTCGGCATCACTACCTCGCTGCCGTCCGCCTTGTCGCCGAGGGCGCGGCGCAGAGTGCGAACATAATAGTCGCCCCGCTGGGCCAAGGCACCCGGCAGCCGGGCATGACCGATGAACTCGGGGTTGTCGGCCTTGAACGCAACCGCGCCGAAGACGTGGTCGGGATGCACATGGGTCATGACGACGTAGCGGATCGGCCGGTCGGTGGCGGCCCTCACCGCCTCGCGCAGCGCCGCGCCTTCGATGGCGCTGCCGCCGGGATCGATCACCATGACAGCCGAGCCGCCGACGATGAAACCGACATTGGCGATCTCGTCGTCGTTGGCAGCGCTCGCATCCTCCTGCGCGCCGCCATGCACGTAGATGCCGGGCGCGATCTGCACCATCGGTAGTGGCGCCGCGCCAGCGACGCCCGACGCGGCGAGCCCCAGCAGAAAAGCTGCCAGGACGTGCCGCATGAGCCTAACCGGTGGTAGTCGGCGTGGCCGCGCGCTCGGCGGGCTCGCCGCCGATGCGGCGATAGGTGAAGTCCGGTGGCGGCGCCTCGGTCGCGCGCACCGCCGCTTCCAGCGCCTTGCGGTCGGGCGCCAGCGCGCAGGCGGGATCGGTGGCGCGGATGTTGCCGGTGAGCGCGAAGGCCTGGCAGCGGCAGCCGCCCCAATCCACCTCGCGCCGCTCGCAGGAGCGGCAGGGCTCCAGCATCCAGTCGGTGCCGCGGAATCGGTTGAAAGCGTCGGACTCTCGCCAGATCGCGGCGAGACTCATCTCGCGCACCGAGGGGAACTCGAGGCCCGGCAGCGTCTCCGCCGCGTGGCACGGCAGCGCCTTGCCCGAGGGCGTCACGTTCATGAAGCGCCGCGCCCAGCCGCCCATGCAGGCCTTGGGCAGCGCCGCGTGATAATCCGGGACCACGTAGTCGATGACGAGCCGGCCGCGCAGCCGCTCGCGCGCCGCCTCGACGATGGCGGTGGCCGCGTCGAGCTGCGCGCGGCTCGGCAGCAGCGCCGCGCGGTTGGCGAGGGCCCAGCCGTAATACTGCACATGCGCCACCTCGAGCCGGCCGGCGCCGAGCTCCACCGCCTGCTCGATCATGTCCGGGAGATGGGCGAGGTTCTGCCGGTGCATCAC
>DATKPX010000143.1:0-9545 GCA_035523855.1 Allostellaceae bacterium | reverse complement strand
CTCGTATCTGAGGCCGCCCTGCTGCATCACCATGATGTCGCGGTCCTGGCGCAGGAATTTGCGCACGAAGGGGCGCAGCAGCGGCTTCAGCGGCGCGAGCCAGGGCTGCGTCCAATAGATAGCGTGGTTGATTTCGCTCTCGCCGGCGGTGATCGGCGTCACCGCGGTGAGGTTCGCCACCACATGGGATCCGACGCGGATGTGCTCGATGCGGACGCTCGGCAGCTGGAAGGTGATCTCGGTCTCGGGCTTGCCGCCCAGCAGCTTGTAGGCGTTGGAGTTCGAGCTCGGCGCGTGGCGCAGCATGGTGAAGCCATAGGGCGCGGGGCCGAAGGGCTTTGCCTTCTCGTGGATCGACCGGCGCGAGCGCCACCACCAGGCGCGGTGCACGAAGGGCCCGTGTGCCGGATCCATCAGCCCCACCACCGCGTGATCGATGGCGCAGGGAAAGCGGAGGCTCTCGAACATGCCGGGCGCGCGGGCGCCGATGCCGGCGACCACGGGAACCTCCGGCGCGCCCGCGGGATCCGCCGCGCCGATATAGACCCAGATGTTGCCCTGCACCTCGCGGGCGGGAAACGCCGCGACGCGGATCTTCGCGAGATCGAAATTCTGCCCGTCCACCAGCGAGGGGATCGCCGTGCAGCGCCCGTCCGGCCCGAAGCGCCAGCCGTGATAGCAGCACTCGATCTCGGCGCCGTCGAAGCGGCCGTAGCGAAGCGGGATGCCGCGATGAGGACAGATGTCGCGCAATGCGAAGACCGCGCCGGACTTGTCGCGGCCCAGCAGCAGCGGCTCGCCGAGCATGGTCTTCGCCGTCATCTGCCCCGGCCGGAGCGCGCCGCCGGAGAGCGCGAAGTACCACATCTCGCGCAGGGGCAGGGCGGGGTCGGCGTCGGCATCCATCAGGGCTTCCCACGGTGGTAAAGAGCGGCGGTAATCTACCCGCGCGGCGGCGGCCCGCTAACGCGAAAGTCGCGCGGGCCCAAATCCTCCGAGCACCGCCCTGGTCCCGGCATGCCCCGGCATGAATCCTTTTGCGGGACCTTGTGAGCTTTTGCTGCTGCTGCGAAATATCGCAGCCTAAGCAGCCGTTAATCCCTCAATGCTAGCCTATATCTTGCGGTTGGCGGTCCTAAACGTTAAGGTGCGTCGCACAACGGCCGCGTCCCGAGAACCTTTTGATGGCGCACCGGTTCCTGTCCAGCGCCGAGGCATAGAGATGGATGATGTTCGCCACCTCCGGGATCCGGAGGACGGGTACTTTCTGGAGGACCTTTCGGTCGGCATGTCCGCGCGCTACGCGCGCACCGTGACCGAGGCGGATCTGGTGCTCTTCGCCGGCATCTCCGGCGACAGCAATCCCGTGCATATGAATGCGGATTTCGCCGCCAAGTCCCGCTTCAAGGGCCGGATCGTGCACGGCATGCTGTCGGCGAGCTTCCTCTCCACCGTCATCGGCATGAAGCTGCCAGGGCCGGGGACGATCTACCTCAAGCAGAACCTGAACTTCCGCGCACCGGTGCGCATCGGCGACACGGTGGAGGCGACCGTCACCATCGCCGACATCGTGCGCGAGAAGGCCCGCATCGTGCTGCAGACGGTCTGCCGGGTCGGCGAGACCGTCGTCATCGACGGCGATGCCCTGGTGATGGTGCCCGCGCGCGGCTGAGCCGCGCGCGAATCGTTGATCCGCGGGGCGCGGCTGAGCCGCGCAGCGCTGATCCCGACGCGGCCGATGGCCGCATAGTCCCGACTATCGTATTTGTGCGCGCCGCGATATCTTCGCGCCCCATGCGCATTCTCCGTCACCCGGCCGCGCTCGAGGCTGCCGACCGTGGCGCCGTGGTGGCGATCGGCAATTTCGACGGCGTTCATCTCGGCCACCAGCTCGTCATCCGCCGCGCCGGCGACATCGCCCGCGCCGCCGGCGCGCCGCTGGCGGTGCTCACCTTCGAGCCGCACCCCTATCACGTGTTCAATCCCGCGGCGCCGCCGTTCCGGCTGACGCCGCTGCGCGCCAAGTCGCATCTCATTGAGGCTCTCGGCGTCGATCTGCTCTTCGTCCTCCATTTCGATCTCGCCCTCGCCCAGGTGAGCGCCGAGGATTTCGTGCGCGACGTCATCGCGGGCCGCACTGCCGCCAGCCATGTCCTCGTCGGCTACGACTTCCACTTCGGCCACAAGCGGCGGGGGACGCCGGCGCTGCTCGAGGCGGAGGGCCGGAAGCACGGCTTCGCCGTCACCGTGATGGCGCCGATCGAGGCGGCGAAGGGCGTGGTCTACTCCTCCACCCGCATCCGCCGGTACCTGACCGAGGGAAGGCCGCGCGAGGCGGCGGTGCTGCTGGGGCGTCCCTTCGAGATCGAGGGCCGCGTCGAGACCGGCGACAAGCGCGGCCGCACCATCGGCTTTCCCACCGCCAACATCGCGCTCGCCGACTATCTCCGGCCGGCGGGTGGCGTCTATGTCGTCCGCATCGCCATCGAGGGCGAGGGGACGCTGGCCTGGCGCCCGGGCGTCGCCAATCTCGGCACCCGGCCCACGGTGGGCGGCACCGATCTCCGGCTCGAGGCGCATCTCTTCGACTTCGACGGCGAGCTCTACGGCAAGCATCTGCGGGTGGCGCTCATCGAGCACCTCCGCCCGGAGCGGAAGTTCGCCGGGCTCGACGACCTCAAGGCGCAGATCGCCGCCGATGCCGGCCAGGCGCGGGCGATCCTGGCGGCGGAGCCCGGTCCCCTTGGTTGACGGGCGAGGGGCCGTTCCCTATGGTCGCCGCCATGGCTTGGCTAGATGCAGGGCATGGCTCTCGAATTAGCCGCCCGGCCCGTTCCTGAGGGCCGGGATCGCCCGCCTGCGCCCGGCGCCCCGCGCTGACGGCGTGTTCCGTCCGACCTTCTGACGTACCGAGCCATGGCCACCGATTATCGACCGACCGTCTTTCTGCCGCAGACCGGCTTTCCCATGAAGGGCGAGCTGCCGAAGCGCGAGCCGCAGCTCCTCGAGCGCTGGCGCCAGACCGGCCTCTACCAGCGCCAGCGCGCGCTCTCCAAGGGCCGCGAGAAGTTCATCCTCCACGACGGCCCGCCCTACGCCAACGGCAATCTCCATATCGGCCACGCCCTCAACAAGATCCTGAAGGACGTGGTGAACCGCGTGCAGCAGAAGCTCGGCAGGGACTCCGTCTATGTGCCGGGCTGGGACTGCCACGGCCTGCCGATCGAATGGAAGATCGAGGAGAAGTACCGCGCGGCGAAGAAGAACAAGGACGAAGTGCCGATCGACGAGTTCCGCAAGGAATGCCGCGACTTCGCCGCGCACTGGATCGACGTCCAGCGCGAGGAATTCAAGCGCCTCGGCGTCGATGGCGACTGGGAGCATCCCTACACCACCATGGCCTATGACGCCGAGGGCCAGATCGTGCGCGAGATCGGCAAGTTCCTGATGAACGGCAGCCTCTACAAGGGCGCACGGCCGATCATGTGGTCGGTGGTGGAGCAGACCGCGCTCGCCGAGGCGGAGATCGAGTATCACGACCACACCTCGACCACGGTCTGGGTGCGCTTTCCTGTGGTGACGCCGTCGCGGCCTGATCTCGCCGGTGCGGCGATCGTGATCTGGACGACGACGCCCTGGACGCTGCCGGGCAACCGCGCCATCGCCTATGGCGCCGAGTTCGACTACGTGCTCGTCAAGGTGGCTGCGCTCGCCGAGAAATCTCTCGCGAAGCCCGGCGAGACGCTGGTGCTGGCGAAGTCGCGCTTCGAGGCGGCGCAGAAGGAGATCGGCTTCGCCGGCGAGATCATCGCCGAGTTCAAGGGGAGGGATCTCGCCGGCGCGGTGGCGGCGCATCCCCTCCGTGGCCAGGGCTACGACTTCGAGGTGCCGCTCTTCCCGGGCGAGTTCGTCACCGACAGCGACGGCAGCGGCTTCGTCCACATCGCGCCGGGCGCCGGCGTCGACGACTACGAGCTCGGCGTCAGGCATCGCCTTGAGGTGCCGGCGATCGTCGCCGACGACGGGACCTACTACCCTCACGTGCCGCTCTTCGCCGGCGCCGCGGTCTACCGCCCGAACGGCAAGCCGGGCGATGCCAACGACAAGGTGATCGCGGCGGTGGAAGCGGCGGGCGGGCTGCTGCAGCGCGGCCGCCTTACCCATTCCTATCCGCATTCCTGGCGCTCCAAGGCGCCGCTGATCTTCCGCAACACGCCGCAGTGGTTCATCAGCATGGAGACCACCGGTCTCCGGCAGACGGCGCTGAAGGCGATCGCGGAGACGCAATGGATCCCGCCCCAGGGCGAGAACCGCATCCGCTCGATGATCGAGAGCCGGCCGGACTGGTGCATCTCGCGCCAGCGCGCCTGGGGCGTGCCGATCGCCGTCTTCGTCGACAAAACGACCGGCGAGCCGCTGCGCGACCAGTCGGTGGTGGATCGCGTCGCCGAGGCGGTGGACAAGGGCGGCGCCGATGTCTGGTTCACCGCCGATCCCAAGATCTTCCTCGGCAATCGCGACCCCGAGAAGTACGAGCGCGTCACCGACATCGTCGATGTCTGGTTCGACAGCGGGTCGACGCACAGCTTCGTGCTGGAGAAGCGGCCCGATCTCAAATGGCCGGCCTCGCTCTATCTCGAGGGCTCCGACCAGCATCGGGGCTGGTTCCATTCCTCGCTGCTGGAATCCTGCGGCACCCGCGGCCGCGCGCCCTACGATGCGGTGCTGACGCACGGCTTCGTGCTCGACGAGCAGGGCCGCAAGATGTCGAAGTCGCTCGGCAACGTGGTCTCGCCCCAGCAGGTGGTGGAGAAGAGCGGCGCCGACATCCTCCGCCTCTGGGTGGTGGCGTCGGACTATTCCGAGGATCTCCGCATCGGGCCCGAGATCCTGAAGTACCAGGCCGATGTCTACCGGCGGCTGCGCAACACCCTTCGCTATCTCCTCGGCAGCCTCGCGGGATTCTCGGAGCAGGAGCGGGTGAGCCCGGCGGAAATGCCAGAGCTCGAGCGCTGGGTGCTGCATCGCCTCGCGGAGATGGACGAGATCGTGCGGCACACGGCGGCGGCCTACGACTTCCATACCATGTTCACGGAGCTGCACAATTTCTGCGCCGTCGATCTCTCCGCCTTCTATTTCGACGTGCGCAAGGATTCGCTCTACTGCGACCGGCCCGATGCGCCGCGCCGGCGCGCCGCGCGCACCGTGCTCGACCGCGTCTTCGACTGCCTCGCGCGCTGGCTCGCGCCGGTGCTCTGCTTCACCGCCGAGGAAGCCTGGCTCGCCCGCCACGGCGATGCGCCTGAGGTGAGCGTCCATCTCGAGGATTATCCGACCCTGCCGGCGGCGTGGCGCAATACTGAGCTCGGCGCCAAATGGGCGAAACTGAGGGATCTCCGCCGCGTCGTCACCGGCGCGCTGGAGATCGAGCGCGCCCAGAAGCGCCTCGGCGCCAGCCTCCAGGGGGCGGCGCGGCTTTTCGTGCCCGACGCCTACGGGGATGCGCTCGCCGGCATCGACCTCGCCCAGCTCTGCATCACCTCGGAGGGCACGGTCGCCTTCGCCGCGCCGCCTGCGGGGGCATTCACCCTCGCGGAGGTGCCCGGCGTCGGCGTCCTCATCGAGGCGGCCGCCGGCGAGAAGTGCCAGCGCTGCTGGCGCGTCCTGCCCGAGGTCGGCAAGATCGCCGCCCATCCGGATCTTTGTGCCCGCTGCGCCGACGCCATCGATCACCTGGCGGCGGCGGGCCGGTGAGGCGGCTGCTGAGCCTCGCTCTCGCGGCGCTCGTCGTGGTCGCCGACCAGCTCAGCAAGAGCTGGGTGATCGCGCATTTCCAGGACGCGCCCGCCGGCATCGCCCAGCAGCCGCTGCTGCCGGTCTTCAACCTGGTCCTGACCTGGAACCGGGGGGTCAGCTTCGGCCTCTTCAACCAGGATTCCGCCTGGAATGTCGTGCTTTTCTCGCTGCTGGCGGCGGCGATCGTGGTGGCGCTGCTGGTCTGGCTCTGGCGCAGCGCGAGCCCCCTGGTGGCGGCCGGCATCGGCTTCGTCATCGGCGGCGCGATCGGCAACGTGATCGACCGGCTGCGCCTCGGCGCGGTCACCGACTTCCTCGACTTCCACTGGGCCGCATGGCATTTCCCCGCCTTCAATTTGGCGGATTCCTGCATCACGGTGGGCGTGGCATTGCTGGTGCTGGACGGCTTGCTCGGGAAGCGCGAAAGTCTTAATTAAGGGCAGTGATGAGGAGGGTGGTCGTGGGGACCCGTTACGTTCTGCCCGCTCTGGCGCTGGGTGCGCTCGCCCTTTCGCTGGGCGGCTGCACCGACATCAAGCGCGCCATCGGCATGGAGAAGGTGATCCCTGACGAGTTCGCGGTGGTCTCCCGCGCGCCGCTGGCGATCCCGCCCGACTATTCGCTCCGCCCGCCGCAGCCGGGCGCCGCCCCCACCCAGGAGACGCCGACCCAGGAGCGCGCCAAGGAGGCGATCTTCCGCGTCGGGCAGAACCAAGCGGGCCTGCCGCCTGCCGCCGCCCAGCGCACCCCCGGCGAGGACGACCTGCTGCGCCAGGCCGGGGTGCAGAACGCCGATCCCAAGATCCGCGCCGTCGTCACCGAGGAGCAGCAAGCGGCGCCGGAGGGCGAGAAGACCTTCGTCGACAAGCTGCTGTTCTGGCGCAAGACCGGCACCACGGCCGAGGTGATCGATCCCGCGAAGGAAGCGGACCGCATCAAGCAGGCGCAGACCGCCGGCCAGCCGGTGGCGCCCGACGCGGCCGGCGCGTCGGCGCAGGCGGAGACGCCGGCGCCGACGATCGAGCGAAAGAAGAGCACCTCCTTCCTGAACCTGTTCTGACCGTGAGCCGCCCGTGCAGGTGATCGGCCGCGTCCTCTGTGCCGCGGCCGCGCTCGTCGCGGCATCGGCGGCGAGCGCCTCGGCAGGCCAGTTCAACGCCGAGAGCTTCACCCTCAAGAACGGCCTCCAGGTGGTGGTGGTGCCGTTCCACCGCGCGCCCGTCGTGACCCAGATGGTCTGGTACAAGGTCGGCGCCGCCGACGATCCGCCGGGCAAGTCGGGGATCGCGCATTTCCTCGAGCACCTGATGTTCCGCGGCACCAAGGAGACGGCGCCCGGCGCCTTCTCGCGGATCATCTCGGAGAATGGCGGCCGCGACAACGCCTTCACCACCGAGGACTACACCGCCTTCTACCAGTCGGTGGCCGCCGACAAGCTCGACCTCGCCATGAAGCTCGAATCCGAGCGCATGCATGATCTCGTGATCACCGATGCCAAGGTGACGCCGGAGCGCGAGGTGATCATCGAGGAGCGCCGCACCCGCATCGAGAACGTGCCGGCGGCGCTGCTCAACGAGCAGGCCGACGCGGCGCTGCTGCTGAACAACCACTACCGCCTGCCCACCATCGGCTGGCTGCACGAGATGCGCGGCCTCAACGCCGAGGATGCGCGGCGCTTCTATCGCAGCTGGTACGCGCCCAACAACGCGATCCTGATCGTCGCCGGCGACGTCACCACGGCCGCGGTGAGGAAGCTCGCGGAGAAATATTACGAGCCGATCCCGGCGCGGCCGGTGCCGGCGCATTTCGTTCTGACGGAGCCGCCGAAAGTGGCGTCGACGCGGCTGGAGATGACGAGCGACCAGGTGGCGAGCCCGCGCTGGCGGCGGACCTACCTGGCGCCGAGCTATCACGAGGCCGACGGCCATCCCGCCGACGCGCTCACCGTGCTGGCGGAGCTGCTGGGCGGCGGCGAGAGCTCGCGGCTCTACAAGAGCCTGGTGGTGGAGAAGAAGCTGGCGACCACGGTCGGCGCCGCCTACAGCGGCATGCGCGACAGCGGCAGCTTCATCCTCTATGCCGAGCCCCGCCCGGGCGTGACCGTGGCGGAGATCGAGGCGGCGATCACCGACGAGGTGGCGGGCTTCCTCAGGGAGGGCGCGGCGCCGGAGGAAGTGAGCCGGGTCGAGCATCGGCTGCAGTCGAGCGCCGTCTACAGCCGCGACAGCCTCGCCGGTCCGCCGCGCATCATCGGCGCCGCGCTTGCCATGGGACGCAGCCTTGCCGAGATCGAGGCCTGGCCGGAGCGCATCGTCGCCGTGACGCCGCAGCAGGTGACCGACGTCGCCCGCGCCGTCATCAAGGACAAGACCGCGGTCACCGCGGTGCTGCTGCCGGAGCGCAAGCCATGAGGCGCCTCGCGCTGCTCGCGCTCCTGCTGCTGATGGCGCTGCTCTGGCGGCCGGGTGCGGCCGCGGCGGTGCAGATCACCCGCGTCACCGGCCCCAGCGGCGTCGAGGCCTGGCTGGTGGAGGATCACAGCCTGCCGGTGATCGCGCTCGAATTCGCCTTCGAGAACGGCAGCGCCCTCGATCCGCCGGAGAAGGCGGGGCTCGCCAACCTCGCCATGGATCTCCTCGACGAGGGCGCCGGCGACCTCGACAGCAGCGCCTACAAGGCGCGGCTGGAGGATCTGGCGATCCAGCTCGCCTTCAACGCCAATCCGGATTCCGTCAACGGCTCGCTGCGCACGCTGAGCGAGAACGCGGACGCCGCCTTCGACCTCCTGCGCCTGGCGCTCACCAGCCCGCGCTTCGATGCCTCGGCGGTCGAGCGCGTCAAGGTCCAGCTCGACGCCGAGCTCCGCCAGGAGGCGGAGGAGCCGGGCAGCATTGCCGGCCGCGCCTGGTGGCAGAGCGCCTTTCCCGATCATCCCTATGGGCACCGCGTCAAGGGGACGGTCGCCTCGGTGGCGAAGATCGACGCCGACGATCTCCATCGCTTCGTCGCCGAGCGCTTCGGCCGCGACCGGCTTGTCATCGGCGTCGTCGGCGATATGGCGCCGGAGCGCTTGAAAGGCCTGCTCGACAAGACCTTCGGGCCGCTCCCGGCCGCATCGGCCCCGGGCCCGGTGCCGGAGACGGCGGCGGTGGATCAGGGGACGCTGCTCCTGGTGCGCAAGCCGATCCCCCAGAGCGTGATCACCTTCGGCGAGCGCGGCATTGAGCGCAGCGATCCCGACTGGTACGCCGCGGTGGTGATGAACCAGATCCTCGCCGGCGGCGGCCTCACCTCGCGCCTGGCTCGGGAGGTGCGCGAGAAGCGCGGCCTCGCCTACGGCATCGGCGCCGGCGTGGTGGCGCTCCGGCACACCGGCGTCATCCTCGGCCGCGTCGCCACCCGCAACGGCGGCGTCGAGGACACCCTTAAGGTGCTGCGCGACGAGTGGCGGCGCTATCGTGACGAGGGCCCCACCGAGGCCGAGGTGGCGGCCGCCAAGACCTACCTCATCGGCTCCTTTCCCCTGAGCCTCGATTCCACCGGCCGCGTCGCCGGACTCCTGGTGTCGATGCAGGAGGACAAGCTCGGCATCGACTATCTCGACCGCCGCTCGGCGCTCCTCGGCAAGGTCACGCGCGCGGACGTGCAGCGCGTCGCCCGCCGCCTCCTCGATCCCGACACGCTGCGCATCGTGGTGGTCGGCGATCCCAAGACGCTCGTCGGCGCGCACGAGATCGAGCCCGCGGGCG
>DATKPX010000142.1:0-7688 GCA_035523855.1 Allostellaceae bacterium | reverse complement strand
GCGCTGGTCAGCGTGATGTGCCAGGGCCCCTCGCTGGCGAATTACCTCCTGGGCGGCGCCGGCACCTCGAGCACCGCCTCGATGCTCGGAGCGCTCGGCTCCGGCTCATCGGGCACTCCGTCTCTCGCCAGCTATCTCCTGGCGATGTCGAACAGCTCCGTGAACGGTCGGTAAACGCTCTGCCGTCAGAGGGTGCGTTGCAGAAGCAATGCGCGTCCTCCGGGGCGCGCGCTTCGCGCGCTGCTCAGGACGAGGCAGATCGGCGCGGGCATCCGCGTCAGCGGCCGTCTCGACGGGCGCGCGAGCGCTCGTCCGACATCCTCACTCTTTCGCGAGCGCCACCCGCGTCGCCGGCGTGGCGCCGTGCGGCATCGGCAGGTAGACGGGCCGGCGCTGCAGGCGGCGGCTGTCGGCGGTCTTGGCGTAGATCTGCTTCGTCGCCTCCACCAGCACCACGCCGGCGAAGGTGGTGAACCAGCGCTCGCCCAGCTGCTCCCAGGCGGCGGCGGAGCGCAGCATCATCCGCGAGGCGGTGGGCGGGATGAAGAGCGCCGGCGAAGTGCGCTCGGGCGTGAAGTGCTCGTCGCGCAGCAGCCGCGAGAGCTGACCGGCGCTGTAGGGATGGCCGATGCCGAGCGGCGTGCGCTCGAGCCGGGCCCAGATGCCGCGGCGATTGGGAACGATGGCGAGCAGCCGCCCGCCGCCCGCCAGCACGCGCCAGACCTCGCGCAGCAGGAGGCGCGCGTTCTCGCTGTACTCGAGCGCATGCACCAGCAGCACGCGATCGACGGAATAATCCTGCAGCGGCAGCTCGCCTTCCTCGGAGAGCGCGACGCAGTTGGCGCCGTCATTGGGCCAGGCGAGCACGCCCTGCTCCGCCGGCATCAGGCCGATGACGCGCTCCGCCTCGTCGGTGAAGAGGCGGAGATAGGGCGCCGCGTATCCCAATCCCATGACGCGCATGCCGTGCACGTCCGGCCACATCAACCGCACGCGGCGACGGATCATGCGGCGCACCACCTGGCCCAGGCGAGTCGCATAGAAATCACGGAGGTCGACGACGTCGGCGTACATCGCGGCTAGCATGACATGGCCCGCAAGGGTTAGGCTAGGCTCGGTCGAGCGATTCGCCGACCGTCACGCAAACCGGACCGCTGGAGTCATGAGCGAGCTTGTCATCCGCCAACTGAACGCGCTCAGGGACAACTACATCTACCTGCTGCGCGATCCCGATACCGGCGCCACCGGCGTGGTCGATCCGGCGGAGCCGGATCCGGTGGAGCGCGCGCTCGCCGAGACCGGCTGGCGCCTGACCCACATCCTCAACACGCACCACCATGCGGATCACACCGGCGCGAACCTGGTGCTGAAGGCGAAGTGGCACTGCACCATCGTGGGCCCGCGCGCCGATCACGGCCGCATCCCCGGCATCGACATCGATGTGGGCGAAGGCGACACCTATGCCTTTGGCAAACAGGTGGCGCAGGTCTACGACGTGCCCGGCCACACCCGCGGCCACATCGCCTACTGGTTCAGGGACTCCCGCGCCCTCTTCTGCGGCGACACGCTCTTCGCGCTCGGCTGCGGCCGGCTCTTCGAGGGCACGCCGCAGCAGATGTGGACCTCGCTCTCGAAGCTGCGCGCGCTGCCGCCGGACACCCGCGTCTATTGCGCGCACGAGTATACGCAGTCGAACGCCCGCTTCGCGCTCACCGTCGAGCCCGGCAACCCCGCGCTGGTCAACCGATCGCACGAGATCGACCGGCTCCGCGCCGCCGGCCGCCCGACGGTGCCCTCGACCCTGGGCGAGGAGCGCGCGACCAACCCGTTCCTGCGCGCCGACGAGCCCGCCCTGCAGGCCGCCATGGGCGCCGCCGGCGATGCCGTCACCACCTTTGCCGAGATCCGCCGCCGCAAGGACGTGTTCTGAGCGGCGACCTCAAAACACCGGAGGAATTGTCATGAAGCTTCGTTACGCGCCCACCTCGCCCTATGTGCGCAAGGTGATGGTGACCGCCACCGAGACCGGTCTCTCGGACCGCATCGAGAAGGTGCCGAGCTCGGTCATGCCCACCAAGCCCAATGAGGAGGTGGCGAAGGAGAATCCGCTGGTGAAGATCCCCGCCCTCGTCACCGACGATGGGCTGGTGCTCTATGACTCCCCTGTCATCTGCGAGTATCTCGACAGCCTGCACGAAGGCCAGAAGCTGTTCCCGGCCGCCGGCAAGGCGCGCTGGGTGGCGCTCCGCCAGCAGGCGCTCGGCGACGGCATCATGGAGGCGGCGATCCTCGCCCGCTACGAGAGCGTGCGTCCGAAGGAGTTCTGCTGGGCCGACTGGATCGAGGCGCAGCTCCGCAAGGTGCGCGGCGCCATCGCCTCGCTCGAGAGCGAGGCGGAGAACGGCACCTTGCGCGGGCCGCTCACCATCGGCCTCGTCACCATCGGCTGTGCCCTCGGCTATCTCGATTTCCGCTTCGCCGATCTGCAGTGGCGCCAGCAGGCCCCGGCGCTCGGGCGCTGGTACGGCGATTTCGCCGAGCGGCCCTCGATGAAGCAGACCGCGCCCGCCGACCCGAAGTGACGGCCGACGCCGACGCGGTGATCCGCCGCCTCGGGCTGACACGCCACCCCGAGGGCGGCTGGTTCCGCGAGAGCTTCCGTGACGCCGGCTCCGCCGGCGGACGCGGCCACTGCACCGCGATCTACTACCTGCTCAGAAGCGGCGAGGTCTCGCACTGGCATCGGGTGGACGCGGCGGAGATCTGGCACTGGTATGCCGGCGACCCGCTGCTGCTCAGCCTCTCCGCCGACGGCAGGCGCGCCGAGCGGCTGACGCTCGGTCCGGGTCTCGATCGCGGCGAGGAGCCGCAGCGCGTGGTGCCCGCTCATCACTGGCAGAGCGCTAGCAGTCTCGGCGCCTGGACGCTGGTCGGCTGCACGGTGGCGCCGGCCTTCGACTTCAGGGGATTCGAGATGGCGCCGCCCGGTTGGGAGCCGGGCTAAGCACAGTCCCTCTCCCCACCGGGGAGAGCTTAGGTGAGGGGGTCGCCCCGCCGCTCACCCATTCACAATGTTGAGCACTGCATCGACGCCCCTCGGCCAACCCTCTCCCCGAGGGAGCGGGAAGCCGGGTGCTCAATACATGTGCTGGCCGCCGTTGATCGACAGCGTCGAGCCCGTGATGAAGCCGCCTTGCTCCGAGACCAGGAACAGCACGGCGCGGGCGATCTCGTCGGCCTGGCCGAGGCGGCCCACCGGGACGCGCGCGACGATCTTCTCCAGGACGTTGGGCGGCACCGCGCGCACCATGTCGGTGTCGATGTAGCCGGGCGCGATGGCGTTCACGGTGATGCCCTTGCCGGCGCTTTCCTGCGCCAGCGCCTTGGTGAAGCCGTGGATGCCGGACTTGGCGGCGGCGTAGTTCACCTGCCCGTACTGGCCGGCCTGGCCGTTGATCGAGCCGATGTTGACGATGCGGCCGAAGCCGCGCTCGCGCATGCCGTCGATCACCAGCCGGCACATGTTGAAGCAGGAGGTGAGGTTGGTGGCGATCACCTGTCCCCACTGATCGGGCGACATCTTGTGCAGCACGGAATCGCGGGTGATGCCGGCGTTGTTGACCAGCACGTCGATCGGGCCGAGCTCGCCCGCGATCTGCTTCACACCGTCCTCGCAAGAGCTGTAATTGGCGACGTCGAACTTGTAGGCGGGGATGCCGGTCTCGGTGGTGAAGTCCCGGGCGGCACCGTCATTCCCAGCATAAGTCGCGGCAACCTTGTAGTCCGCCGCCTTCAGCGCCACAGCGATCGCGCGGCCAATGCCGCGAGTCCCGCCCGTCACCACCGCCACTCGTCGCATGTCATCCTCCCTATGAAAGCGCCTTTTCACTTAGATTTGCAGTCTCCGGCGATTCGTCAATTCTTGTTTTATTACAAATGATACCGCAGCGCACAAAATTGCCGAAGAAAAGCGCGATGAATCCCGCACGATCTCCCCGCACGGTCTCATAGCAAAAAACGGGCCGCCCGCAGGCAGCCCGTTGTTGCACGCGACGTCGATGCGGGCTCAGCCGCGCTCGACGCACATGGCGATGCCCATGCCGCCGCCGATGCAGAGCGTGGCGAGGCCCTTGCGCGCATCGCGCCTCGCCATCTCGTGCAGCAGCGTCACCAGGATGCGCGCGCCCGAGGCGCCGATCGGATGGCCGAGCGCGATCGCGCCGCCGTTGACGTTCACGATGTCCTGATTGAATCCCAGCTCCTTGCTGACGGCGCAGGCCTGCGCCGCGAAGGCCTCGTTCCCCTCGATGAGATCGAGATCGCCGACACTCCAGCCGGCGCGTTTGAGCGCGAGCCGGCTGGCGGGAATGGGACCGCTGCCCATCACCGCGGGATCGACGCCGGCGGTCGCCCAGGAGACGATCCGCGCCAGCGGCAGGATGCCGCGGCGATCCGCCTCCTTCGCCGTCATCAGCACCATGGCGGCGGCGCCGTCGTTGATGCCGGAGGCGTTGCCCGCGGTGACGGTGCCGTTCTTGTCGAAGGCGGGGCGCAGCTTCTGCAGCGCCTCCATCGTCGTGCCGTGGCGCGGGTGCTCGTCCACCTCCACCACCACCTCGCCTTTGCGCGAGGCGATCTTCACCGGCACGATCTCGTCCTTGAAGCGGCCAGCCTTCTGCGCCGCCTCGGCGCGCTGCTGCGAGCGGAGCGCCAGCTCGTCCTGCTGCTGGCGGGTGATCTGCCAGCGCTGCGCCACGTTCTCCGCCGTGGTGCCCATGTGGTAGCCGTTGAAGGCGTCCCAGAGACCGTCGCGGATCATGGTATCGATGAGCTGCGTATCGCCCATCTTGGTGCCGTTGCGCAGATGCATGCAGTGCGGCGCCAGGCTCATGCTCTCCTGGCCGCCCGCCACCACGATCTCGCTGTCGCCGTTGCGGATCGCCTGGAAGCCGAGGGCGACGGTCCGCAGGCCGGAGCCGCAGACCTGATTCACGCCATAGGCGGTCGCCTCATAGGGGATGCCGGCGCCGACCGCGGCCTGGCGCGCCGGGTTCTGCCCCTCGCCGGCGCCGAGGATCTGTCCCATCACCACCTCGGAGACCTCGTTCGGCGCCACCTTGGCGCGGCGCATCGCTTCGGAGATCGCCACCTGTCCAAGATAATGCGCCGGTACGCTGCTGAGCGCGCCGTTGAAGGCGCCGATCGGAGTACGAGCGGCGCTCGCGATCACGACCTCGGTCATCGGGTCCTCCTCGGTTTTGATCAGGCGTCGGCCTGGCTTGGCAGTGGATGCGCCGGCCCTGGTCCGACTCTGTCCCATAAATAAGGCTTCAGCACAAATTTTAAACGGCGCCCGGCCGCGACCGCGGGACCTGTACGCCGGCGACGTGTAGTCACCGTCGCGGCGTCCTGGCGCGGCGCGGCCTCGCCTGGCGCGCGGGTGCGCGGCGCCGCGCCGGGTTCGCCGGCGGCGCGGCATGCTCGCGGAGCCAGGCGCCGAGCGGCCGCCAGACCGCCTCCGCGGCGCCGCCGGACACCACCATCCCGATGTGACCGAGCGATGGCGAGAGCGTGGTCGCCGCGGGCAGCGCGCCGGCGAGCGCGCGCGCCGAGCCCGGCGGCACGATGCGGTCCTGCGCCGGCACCACCACCAGCGCCGGCATGGCGCAGCGGGCGGGATCGGCGGCGCGGCCGGCGATCCGCCAGCGGCCGCGCGCGGTGCTGTTGGCGCCGTACCAGCCGGCAAGGCACTCCTCCGCCACCGGCAAGGCGAGCGGCACGCCGTCGTTGAGCCAATCCTCGAGTGCCACGAATTCAGCCACGCGCGGATCCTGCTCGCCGAGCGCTGCGAAGCGGGTGAATTTGCGGAGCGCCAGCAACGGGTCGAGGCTGGCGAACAGTGTCTGCAGCACTTCCACCGGCAGCTCGCCCCAGGCGCGGAAGGCGGCGCTCAGCGACGGCATGAGCGATCCCAGGAGGCGCGCCTGCTCCGGCCGCTCGGCGTGGAAGTCCCAGGGCGTCGCCAGCAGCGCCAGCGCGCTTACCTGGCGCGGGCGGCGCGCCGCCAGCGCCAGCGCCAGCGTGCCGCCCATGCAGTAGCCCATCACCGCCACCGGCCGCCGGGCAAGCTCCACCGCGACATCGAGCGCCGCCTCGAGCCGGCCGGCGATGTACTCGGTGAGGCCGAAGCGCCGCTCGGCCTCGCCGGGCTTGTCCCAATCCACCAGCAGCGGGCGCATGCCGTTTTGCGCGAGCCAGCGCAGCAGGCTCTTCCCCGGCATGAGATCCAGCACATAGGCGCGGTTGATCAGCGACGGCACCACCAGCACCGGCGCACTGCCCTCGGCGCCGCCGTAATCGAGGAGACGCGTGGTGCCCTCGCGCCAGATCGCCGGCGGATCGGCGAGCGCGCGGCGATAGGGATGATGGCGATAGCGCTCGATGCCGGCGAGGAAGCGATCGGCGCGGCTCCGCAGCTCGGCGTCGACGGCGGATGCGAGACCCTCAAGTCCGGCGGCGGCGAGGCTTCTTTGCAGCTCCTGGCCCGCCCCCGCGAGCTCCGGACTCCAGGCGAGCAATCCGCTCTTCAGCATCGGCAAGGCGGCGTAGGAGCTCGCGAAGCTCCCGATCGCCGCCGCCAGATGCACCGGCAGCGGGCGCGGACCGACCCGCGGCGGAGACGTCGCCGCCGCCGTCACGGAACCCCGCCGGCCAGGATTGCACGGGCATCGCCGCCAGCAGCCGCGCCAGGGTTTCCGCCAGCTCCGGGTGCGCGGCGAGCGCGATCAACTGATCCTGCCACAGGTCCACATAACGCTTGGCCAGGGCCGCGAGGTCCGGCGGGTCCGCCATGGCGCGGAGTATATCGGCGCCACATGACAGTGGCTAGGCAAGCAGGACGACCGCGCATGGATTACCCCTTGCGGCAACTGCCATAAAAGCTGTTATGCTGGATGCCTTATTCTTGCGCAACAAGGCGCGCGAGCCAGGACTGGGACGCCGGACGAGAGACATGGCAGACGAGCAGACCGAGCCGACGAGCAGCAACCCGGCGCCGACGCCACCGGTGGTCATCAAGAAATACGCCAACCGGCGGCTCTACAACACCTCCACCAGCAGCTATGTCACCCTCGACGACCTCTGCCAGATGGTGAAGGGCGGCCAGGAATTCCTGGTCTACGACGCCAAGACCGGCGACGACATCACCCGCGCCGTCCTCACCCAGATCATCGTCGAGGAGGAGCAGAAGGGGCAGAACCTGCTGCCGATCAGCTTCCTGCGCCAGCTCATCGGCCTCTACGGCGACAACATGCAGTGGCTGGTGCCGCGCTATCTGGAGCAGGCGATGGCCGCCTTCGCGCAGAACCAGGAGGCGATGCGCAAGAACCTGCAGCAGACCTTCGGCGGCCTGTTCCCGTTCGGCAAGCTGGAGGAGATGGGGAAGCAGAACCTCGCCCTCTTCGAGCAGACCATGAAGATGTTCTCGCCCTTCCCCACCGGCGGCGCCCCGGCGGCGAAGGACGCCAAGGACGAGGGCAAGGAGAAGCCCGCGGAAGGCGACATCAAGGACCTCAACGAGCGCATCAACTCGCTGCAGAAGCTGGTCGAGGACCTCTCCCGGAACCGGAAGCCGTAGCTGGATCTGCCAACCAGCGTCCTTCGACGCGCTTCGCTTGCTCAGGATGAGG
>DATKPX010000141.1:0-2562 GCA_035523855.1 Allostellaceae bacterium | reverse complement strand
GCCGAAGTAGAGCTCGCCCCTATGGCGATCAGCGATTTCTAGAATTTGCGTTCCGGCGCCACCGGTATCACGCGCGTTCGGAGAAAGCAGGAGGTGGCGCGAACCAATGGCCGGCATTTTGCATGCGGTTTTCTCCGGGGGAGGGGACCGCGAGCATGCCGGACACGACCATCGATTTCTCCGCCGTGGCGCGGCCCACCGCCGAGGCGCGCGGGCTCCCTAATCCCTGCTATGTCGATCGCGACTATTTCCTGCGCGAGCGCGAGCGCGTCTTCGCGCGGGGCTGGGCCTGCGTCGGCGTCGCCTCGGAGCTGGCCGCGGTCGGTGACCACCGGCCGGTCGATCTCATGGGGACGCCGCTGCTGCTGCTGAGGGATCGCGAGGGCAAAGTCCGCGTCTTTCACAACGTCTGCAGCCATCGCGGCGTGGCGCTGGTGGAGCGGCCGGGCAGCGGGCCGGTGCTGCGCTGCCCCTATCACTCCTGGGCCTATGACCTCGGCGGCCGGCTGGTGCGCACGCCGGATTTCGGCGGGCCGGGCGTCAACGAGGTGCCTGATATCGATCGCCGCGAGCTGGGATTGCGCGAGGTCAGGACCGGCCAGTGGCTCGACTTCGTCTTCGTCAACGTGAGCGGCGACGCGGAGCCGCTGCAGGACTGGCTCGCGCCGCTGAAGCGCCTCTGGGCGCACTACGACCTGGCGCGGCTTCGCCGCGGCGGCAGCGCCGAGTTCACCATCAGGGCGAACTGGAAGCTCCTCACTGAGAACACCATGGAGTTCTACCATCTCCCCTGGGTGCACCAGGTGCTCAACAGCTATTCGCCGACCCATGCGCACTATCACTGCAACGCCGGCGACCGCTTCGTCGGCACCGCGACCCGCGACTACCGGCCCTCCACGGGCGATGGCGGCGCGCTGCCGAAATTTCCCGACCTCTCGCCCGCGCAGGAGCTGGTGGGAGAATATCCCGTCGTCTTTCCGAATCTGTGGCTGGGCGTTCAGGTGGATCATTTCTTTGCCATGGTGCTCTATCCCCGCGCCCCTGACCTGACGGAGGAGCGGCTCCATCTCTATTTCGTCGGCGACGAGGCGATGGGGCCGGATCATGCGGCGCTCCGCCAGGAGATCGTCGAGCGCTGGCGCTCGATCAACCTCGAGGACATCGCCATCACCGAGCGCATGCAGGGCGGCCGGCAGTCGCCGGCTTTCGACGGCGGCAGGCTGTCGCCGGTGCAGGATTTCGCCATCCATCATTTCATGCGTATGGTGGCGGAGCGGGTCGCGGATTAGGGAGTGCGGGGAATGGTTCCGAGAACGATGAAAGCGGTGGTGCTGACCGGGCACGGCGATCTCGACAAGCTCGTCTATCGCGAGGACGTGCCGGTGCCGCAGCCGGCCGCCGGCGAAGTGCTGATCGAGGTCTCCGCCTGCGGCATGAACAACACCGATGTCTGGGTGCGCCAGGCCGCCTACGGCACTGACGAGGATCCCAAGGCGCCCTCCTCCTGGCGGCGGGGCGCCAACACGCTCACCTTTCCGCGCATCCAGGGCACCGACAGCGCCGGCCGCATCGTCGCGGTGGGATCTGGCGTGCCGGCGAGCCGCATCGGCGAGCGGGTGATGGTGGATTTCAGCATCTACAACGCCGAGGACGACAGCCTCGCCGACATCGACTATTTCGGCCATGGCCGCGACGGCGGCTACTCGGAGTACCAGGTGATCCCGGCGGAGAACGCCCATGTCGTGAAGACCGCGATGACGGATGCGGAGCTAGCCACCTTCTGCTGCGCCTACCTCACCGGCGAGCACATGCTGGACCGCGCCCGTGTGGCGGCGGGCGAGCGCGTGCTGATCACGGGCGCATCCGGCGGCGTCGGCTCGGGCCTCGTCCAGCTCTGCCGCGCGCGCGGCGCCATTCCCTACGCGGTGGTGGGCGCCGGCAAGGAGGATGCCGTGCGTGCCCTCGGCGCCGAGGCGGTCATCACCCGCGGCGGCAATCTCTACTCCGATGTCCGCGACGCGCTCGGCGGCAAGCCCCTCGACGTGGTGGCGGATCTCGTTGCCGGGCCGCTCTTCAACGATCTCCTTCGCCTGCTGAGGCCCGAGGGCCGCTACACCACCGCCGGCGCCATCGGCGGGCCGGTGGTGCAGCTCGATCTGCGCACGCTCTATCTGAAGCATCTGGAGATGCACGGCTCGTCCCAGGGGACGCGCGGCGCCTTCCGCCGCCTCGTCTCCTATATCGAGGCCGGCAAGATCAAGGCGGTCCTCGCCGGCACCTACAAGCTCAGCGATTTCCACCGCGCCCAGCGCGATTTCATGAGCAAGGGCTTCGTCGGCAAGCTGGTGGTGGTGCCGGACGCGAGATGGGAGACGGTGGGGCGGGCGACGGCGCGCTAATCGGCGGCCTGCAGCTTCTCGGCGCCCAGCGCCTCCAGCACCTTGCCCTGGAAATAGGCGACCGAGCGTTCGTGGCGCGGGCTCAGCGGCCCGGGCGTATAGGCGCCCGACGCGTAGTTGCGCTGGGTGTGCTCGCAGATGCCGAAATCCTCGCGCACCACGC
>DATKPX010000140.1:0-2918 GCA_035523855.1 Allostellaceae bacterium | reverse complement strand
CGCCGAGGTGGCGGTGATCGCGACCGGGTTCTCCCTCGTCCTCGGCACCGCCGCGGCGCTCGGCATCGCGCGGCTCGGCGGGCCACTGCGGAAGGTTCTCTCCGGCCTGTTCCTGGCGCCGCTGGTCGTGCCCTCCATCGTCACCGCGATCGCGCTCTATTACGTGAGCCGGCCGCTGGGGCTGGTGGGAACGACCTTGGGACTGGCGCTCGGCCACAGCCTGCTCTGCCTGCCCTTCGTCGTCGTCAATGTCGGCGTCTCGCTGGCGAGTCTCGACCGCTCGCTGCTGCGCGCCGCCGAGGGGCTCGGCGCCTCGCCGGCGCGCGTCTTCCGCACCGTCACCCTGCCCTCGATTCTGCCGGGCCTGGTGGGCGGCGCGGTCTTCGCCGTCATCACCTCCTTCGACGAGGTGGTGATCTCGATCTTCCTCGCCGGCATCCAGTCGAAGACGCTGCCGGTGAAGATGTGGGAGACCATCCGCGTCGAGTTCACCCCGGTGGTCGCCGTCGCCGCGACCTTGCTGATCGCGCTGACCTTGGTGCTGTTCCTGCTGCTGCACGGCGCGCTCAGCCGCTCGCGGCGCCACGCGGCGGCCTGACGGCGATGCGCCCGCTCTCCTTCGTCGAGATCTCCAAGCGCTACGGGCCCGTGCTGGCGCTCCACCCCTCGAGCCTCGACGTGCGCGCGGGCGAGTTCGTGACCCTCTTGGGGCCGAGCGGCTCCGGCAAGACCACGCTCCTCAACATCGCCGCCGGCCATGTGGCGCCGAGCAGCGGGCAGGTGCTGATCGGCGGCCGCGACGTCACCGCGCTGCCGGCGCGCCGGCGCAACATCGGCATGGTGTTCCAGAGCTACGCGCTCTTTCCCCACCTCGACGTCTGCGAGAACGTCGCCTATGGGCTCCGCGCGCGGAGTACCACGGAGAGCGAGATCAGGCGGCGGGTGACGGACGCGCTCGCCATGGTGCAGCTCGCCGAGCTCGGCCGGCGCGCCGTGCGCGAGCTCTCCGGCGGGCAGCAGCAGCGCGTCGCGCTGGCCCGCGCCCTCGTCATCGAGCCCGACGTGCTGCTGCTGGACGAGCCCTTGGGCGCCCTCGACCGCCAGCTCCGCAAGCATGTGCAGCTGGAGATCCGGCGCCTGCATCAGCGCCTTGGCCGCACCATGGTCTACGTGACCCATGACCAGGAGGAAGCCCTGGTCATGTCCGACCGCATCGCCATCATGCGCGCGGGCGCCATCGAGCAGATCGGCAGCGCGCGCGAGCTCTACGAGCGGCCGGCGAACAGCTTCGTCGCCAGCTTCCTCGGCGAATCGAACCTGATCGAGGGCCGCGTCGCCCGCATCGAGCGGGGGATCGCCGAGCTTGAGGTGCCGCCGCTCGGCCGGGCCATCCTGGGCGTCGCCGCCGACGGGATTGCCGTCGGCGATCCAGCGGCGGCGCTGGTGCGGCCGGAATCCGTCCGCATCGGCACCGGCGGAGGATTTCCGGCGCGGATCGAGGAGAGCGTCTATCTCGGCGACCTCCTGTCGATCCGGCTCCGCCTCGGCAACGGCCAGCAGATCTGGTGCCGGCGCTTCGCCCGCGAGGGCCGGGCGCCCACGGACCAGGCCACGCTCGACTGGCCGGCGGAGGAGGTTCGCATCCTGCCGGTATCGCCGGCATCCATCACGCAATCAGATCAACAGGGAGGCTGACAATGATCACGTTGAACCGTCGCAGATTGCTTCAGACCGCTGCCACCGGACTCGCGGCCGCGGCCTCGCCTTTCGGCGCCCGCGCGCTCAGGGCGCAGGGCCGGCCCTTCGTCTTCGTCTCCTGGGGCGGCGCGCTCTCCGCCCTGGAGAAGGACGTCTTCATGGATCCCGCCAGCAAGGATCTGAAAACGGAGATCACCAACGCCTCTCCCACCAACTACGCCAAGATCAAGGCGATGGTGGAGGGCAACGCGGTGGAGTGGGACCTCGTCAATGTCGGCGGCCGCTTCATCTTCCAGGGCCGCGACCAGGGGCTCCTGGAGCCGCTCGACTACAAGATCATCGACGCGTCCAGGCTCGACAAGAGCTGGGTGACGCCCTACGGGCTCTACACCTCGACCGGCGCCACTGTCATCGCCTGGAACACTGCCGCCTTCCCGGCGGACAAGGGGCCGAAGTCCTGGAAGGATTTCTGGGACGTGAAGACCTTCCCGGGACCGCGCGGCCTCTACAAGCAGTTCTACTATAATTACGAGGCGGCTCTGCTGGCCGCCGGCCTCAAGTTCTCCGAGATCTATCCCGTCACCGACGAGAAGGCGCAGCAGGCCCTCGCCAAGCTCACGGAACTCAAGCCGAGCGTGAAGGTGTGGTGGACGGCGGGCGCGCAGCCGCCGCAGCTCCTCAGCACCGGCGAGCTCGCCATGAGCTCCGCCTGGTCGGGCCGCATCCTCGACATCCAGAAGGAGAAGGCGCCGGTCGCCATGACCTTCAAGGACGGCATCGCCTGGGGCAACGCCTATGTGGTGCCCAAGGGCACGCCGCAGAAGGAGCTCGCCATGCGGCTCATCAACTACTGCATCAGCGAGCCGGCGCAGCTCCGCCTGCTGCCGGTCGGAACCTATGGGCCCGTGCTCGCCTCGGCGGCGGCGCAGGGCACGCCGGAGCAGCGCAAGATCCTGGTGACGGCGCCCGACAACAGCAAGGACATGCTGGTGCTGAACGAGGAGCAGGCGGGCCTCTATTCCACTAAGTACGACGAGGCCTGGAACAAGTTCCAGCTGGGTTGATGGCCGCCGCACGCACATCGATGGAGGCGGCGCCGGGGATGCATCCCCTGGCGCCGCTGCTGGCGCCGCGCTCGATCGCCTTCGTCGGCGCGAGCCCGCGCGCCAACACCCCGGGCAACGATATGATACGGATGGCGCTTCGCGGCGGCTTCAAGG
>DATKPX010000139.1:0-3974 GCA_035523855.1 Allostellaceae bacterium | reverse complement strand
GGCGGCGAGATCGCGGTCGGGCTCTTCCTCGGCTCGATCGCCCGCGTGCTGCTCTCGGCGCTGCAGGTGGCCGGCACCGTGGTCTCGATCGAGCTCGGGCTCTCCGCCGCGCTGGTCTTCAATCCGCAGCAGCAGACGCAGGAAGCGATCACCAGCGCCTTCTACAGCGTGGCCGGCGTCCTCATCATCTTCCTCACCGACCTGCACCATCCCATGCTGAAGGCGCTGGTCGGCAGCTACAACGTGTTCCATCCCGGCGCCGACTTCTTCTGGGGCGATTTCTCCGACGCGATGGCGCGCGCCACCGCGGATGCCTTCCGCCTCGGCATCGAGATCGCGGCGCCCTTCATCGTGCTGGGCACCATCTTCTACGTGGCGGTGGGGCTGCTCTCGCGCCTGGCGCCGCAGCTGCAGATCCTGTTCGTCATCCAGCCGCTGCAGATCGTCGCCGGCCTCACCGCCTTCGCCCTCCTGCTGGTGACCGGGCTCGAGTGGTTCCTCGAGCGCTACGCCGCCAGCTTCGCCAATCTGATCGGGGTCTGATCCGATGGCGGACGACGTCGACGACAGCCAAAAAACCGAAGACCCATCAGGGCGAAAGCTTGCGCGCGCGCGCGACCAGGGCCAGGTCGTGCAGTCGCGCGAGATCCACAACTGGTTCATGATCGGCACCGCGCTGGGGCTGATCTTCTTTCTCGGCGGCCCGATCTCGCGCAGCATCGGCACCGAGCTCCTGCGCTATATCGAGATGCCGCAGCAATACGCCGCCAACGCGGCGCTCTGGCGCGCCGTGCTGGGGACGCTCGGCACCGTGGCGCTGGCGCTCGCGGTGCCGGCGGTGCTGCTGGTGATCGCGGCGCTCGCCAGCACCATGTCGCAGATCGGCCTGCTGGTCGCCGCCGAGAAGATCGAGCCCAAGCTCAGCAACCTCTCGCCCGCCAGCGGCTTCAAGCGGATGTTCTCCTGGCGCGGCGTCATCGAGTTCCTGAAGAGCCTGGCGAAGCTGGCGGCGGTGGCCGCCATCGCCGTGCTGATGATACGGCCGGAGCTCGACCGCCTGCCGACCCTCGCCGGCATGGACGCCGCGAGCCTGCTGGCGGAGCTCAGCTACCTCATCGTCCGCCTGGGCTTCGGCGTCTTCGTCGCGCTCACCCTGATCGCGATCTTCGACTATGCCTATCAGCGCTTCAGCTTCATGAAGTCGATGCGCATGTCGAAGCACGAGCTCAAGGAGGAGCACAAGGAGTCGGAAGGCGACCCGATCGTGCGCAGCCGCTTGCGGCAGATCCGCATGGAGCGCGCGAGGAAGCGCATGATGGCGGCGGTGCCGAGCGCCTCGGTGGTGATCACCAACCCGACCCATTTCGCGGTCGCCCTCAAGTACGAGCTGGGCGGCGCCGGCGCCCCCAAGGTGGTGGCCAAGGGCGCCGATCTGGTCGCGCTCCGCATCCGCGAGATCGCCGAGGAGAACGAGGTGCCGATCGTCGAGAACCCGCCGCTCGCCCGCGCCCTCTACGGCAGCGTCGAGGTGGACCAGGAGATCCCGGCCGAGCACTACAAGGCGGTCGCCCAGATCATCGGCTACATCTTCCGCCAGCAAGGCAAGCTCAGGCCCGCTGCCGCCGCGGCCCCGCCGCCCCCGCGCCCTTAAAGCTATGGTAGACTATCTCTCCAAAACCCGCGCCGAGGTAGGCAAGGACAGCGCCATGGCGCTCATCAGCCAGGCCCTGGCGGGCGATTCCGGGTCGGCCACGGCCGGCGCCCGCCCCGAGCTGCCGCACTGGATGCGGCGGCTGAACGCGCTCGCCGTCCTGCTGGCGGCGGTGGCGGTGGGCGTCTGGGCGCTGACCTTCGGCGAGCTGCTGGCCGGCAGCATGGCCTGGTGGGCGACGGTCCTGCTGGCCGTCATGGCGGCGCTGGTGGCGGTGGCCGCTTATGTCGCCCGCAAGGTGCACCGGATCTTCGCCAGCCGCGTCGATCTCCTCGGCCTGGCGCTGGAGGCCTCGCCCAACGCCCATCTGATCCTGGCGCCCAACGGCTCGGTCGCCTATGCCAACGCCGCCTTCCTCGGCCTCTTCCGCGACGGCGCCACCGAGCCGCTGGACGCGATCGAGCGCCGGATCGGCTTCGGTAGCGAAGCGGCGCAGGAATTTCACCGGCTGCGCGACGAGGCCTTCGGCCACGGCCGCGCCCATGGCCGGATCATGCTGCGCTCGATTGCCGGCCTCTCCTCCTGGTTCAACCTCTCGATCCATTCCCTCGCCGGCCGGCCCGGCTACAGCCTCTGGAGCTTCGAGGACGTCACCGCCCGTCACGAGATGGAGCAGGTGATCCGCGACGAGCAGATGAAGCTCGCGGACTTCCTCGACAACGCGCCCTCCGGCTTCTACTCCGTCGACGGCGAGGGGCGCTTCCTCTATGCGAACCAGGCGCTCGCCGACTGGCTCGGCGTCCCCCCGGCGGAGCTGGTGGAGGGCGGCGCCCGCCTCAAGGATTTCATCTCCAGCGAGATCCCGCCGGAGAGCACGGCGCACGCGCCCTTCATGGCGACCGGCAACAACACCCAGCGCGGCGAGGTCACCTTCCGCGGCCGTCAGGGCCGGGTGGTGCGCGCCGCGGTGAGCCAGACCGTGGTGCAGACCGAGCACGGGCTGCGCACCCGCTCGGTGGTGCGCGACCTCACCCGCGAGCGGGAGTGGGAGGAGGCGCTCCGCCAGTCGCGCCAGCGTTTCCAGCGCTTCTTCGCCGACGCGCCGACCGGCGTCGCCCTCCTCGACCATGACGGCCGCTTCGAGGAGGCGAACCGGGCGCTGGGCGAGCTCTTCGGCGTGCCGCCGGCGAGCCTGATCGGCCGCAAGCTCGTCGAGTTCCTCTCCGAGGGCGAGGCGCGGGACGTGACACGCCGGCTCGCGGTCACCAACGAGAGCGCCGCCAATCCGCGCCCGATCGGCATCCGCCTCAAGGGCTCGCGCGAGCGCTCCGCCAACGTCTATCTGAGCCGGCTCGACGCGCCCGAGGACGAGAAGGCCGGCCTCATCCTGCATTTCGTCGACACCACGGAGCAGAAGAACCTCGAGACCCAGTTCGCCCAGTCGCAGAAGATGCAGGCGGTGGGGCAGCTCGCGGGCGGCGTCGCGCACGACTTCAACAATTTGCTGACGGCGATGATCGGCTTCTGCGATCTGCTGCTGCTGCGCTTCCGGCCGGGCGACCCGTCCTTCGCCGACATCATGCAGATCAAGCAGAATGCCAACCGCGCCGCCAATCTCGTGCGCCAGCTCCTGGCCTTCTCGCGCCAGCAGACCCTGCAGCCGCGCGTTCTCAGCATCACCGACGTGCTGGCGGAGCTCTCGCACCTGCTGCGGCGCCTCATCGGCGAGAACATCGAGCTCAAGGTGGTGCACGGCCGCGACCTGGGCCTGGTGCGCGTCGACCAGGGCCAGCTCGAGCAGGTCATCATCAACTTGGCGGTCAACGGCCGCGACGCCATGCCGGCGGGTGGCACCCTCACCATCCGCACCACCAATACGACGACGGCGGCGCCGATCCGGCGCGGCCACGAGGTGATGCCGCGCGGCGACTACATCCTGGTCCAGGTCGCCGACACCGGCATCGGCATCCCCAAGGAGAATCTGGAGCGCATCTTCGAGCCCTTCTTCTCGACCAAGGAAGTGGGTTCCGGCACCGGCCTCGGCCTCTCCACCGTCTACGGCATCGTGCGGCAGACCGGCGGCTTCGTCTTCGTCGACAGCGAGCAGGGCCAGGGCGCCACCTTCTCGATCTACCTGCCGCGCCTCGATCCCAACGAGGCGACCCAGACCCGCGCCGATGCGGGCGAGGCGGCGGGGCAGGGGCGCGACCTCACCGGCGCCGGCACGGTGCTGCTGGTGGAGGACGAGGACCCCGTTCGCCTGTTCAGCGCCCGCGCGCTCCGCAACAAGGGCTACCGCGTGCTGGAGGCGAAGAGCGGCGAG
>DATKPX010000138.1:0-2435 GCA_035523855.1 Allostellaceae bacterium | reverse complement strand
AATCATTCCCTGACCTTCGTGGACCGTGCCGAGGACCACGTCGCGGCGATAAACCGCAGCGGGCTCGCGATCACCGGACCGGTCGCCGAATTCAAAGTGAGCGCACCCGCGCTGTTGCCGAGCCAGGTCACGGGCACCTACGGGACCGTGCTGCTCTGCGTCAAGGCGCAGGATACCGCCGAGGCGGCGCGGGCGATCAAGCCGCATCTCGCGGCGGACGGCTGCATCGTCTCGGTGCAGAACGGGCTCAACGAGCTCGTCATCGCCGATATCGTCGGCGAGCCGCGGACCGTCGGCGCCTTCGTCAATTTCGGTGCCGATTATCTCTCGCCCGGCACCATCCTCTACGGCGGGCGCGGCGCCGTGGTGGTGGGCGAGATCGACGGCCGCCGCACGCCGCGCGTCGAGGCGTTGCACCAGCTGCTGCTGGAGTTCGACGACCGCGCCGTTCTCACCGGGAACATCTGGGGCTATCTCTGGGCGAAGCTGGCCTATGGCGCGATGCTGTTCGCCACCGCCCTCACCGACGCCTCCATCGCCGACTGCCTCGCCTCGGAGCGCCACCGCGCGCTCTTCGTCGCGCTGCCGCAGGAGGTGCTGCGGATCGCCGTCGCCGCCGGCATCAAGCCCGAGCCCTTCGACGGCTTCGATCCTGCCGCCTTCATGCCGGGTGCCAGCGCCGCGGCGGCGCGCCAGTCGCTGGACGCGCTGGTCGAGCATAACCGCCGTTCAGCGAAATCCCACAGCGGCATCTGGCGCGATCTCGCCGTGCGCAAGCGCAAGACCGAGGCCGAGCACCAGCTCGGCCCGATCGTGGAAGCCGCGCGGCGCCACGGCCTCGCTGCTCCCATCACCGCGCAGACCATCGCGCTCATCCGCGAGATCGAGGACGGCGGGCGCAAGCTGGAATGGGCCGGACTCGATCTCCTCTCCCACAGGGTACCCGCATGAGCCTTCCCGCCCCGCTCTCTCTCGCCGGCCAGACTGCCATCGTCACCGGCGCGGCGCACGGCTTCGGCCGCGCCATCGCCAAGCTGCTCGCCGATGCCGGCGCCACGGTCTGGGGCGGCGACGTGCTGGAGAGCGAGCTCGAGGAAACCCGCGCGCTCTGCGGCGAGCGCTGCCACGTGCGGCGCCTCGACGTCACCGACCGTGCGGCAGTGCAGGGGTTCGTCAAGGCGGCCGAGGGCGAGGCGGGCCGGCTCGACATCCTCGTCAACGACGCCGGCGGCGTGCTGGGCCAGGTCGGGCGGCCGATCGAGGAGATCACGGCGCCGCAATGGCAGGCGATCTTCGACGTCAACGTCACCGGCGCCTTCAACTGCATCCAGGCGGCGGCGCCGGCGATGAAAGCGCGGCGCTATGGCCGTATCGTCAACATCTCCAGCGGCGCCGGCCTCAGGACCAGCCTCACCGGCATCCAGGCCTATGCCGCGGCCAAGGCGGCGCAGATCGGCCTCACCCGCCAGCTCGCCCAGGAGCTCGGCCCCTTCGGGATCACCGTCAACAACGTGGCGCCGGGGTTCATCCGCTCGAACCCCTCGACGGAGAAGCAATGGGACTCTTACGGCGCCGAGGGGCAGAAGCGCCTGGTCGACTCTTTCTACCTGAAGCGCCTCGGCACCGCCGACGACATCGCCAAGGCGGTGCTGTTCTTCGTCTCCGACCTCTCGCCCTGGATCACCGGACAGATCCTGAGCGTCGACGGCGGGCGGAGCTGACTCAGCCGATCCCGAGCCGCTTGAGGCGGCTTGCTTCGGACAGATTGACCGCCCCCGGCGGCACGCGCCCGGCCAGCAGCTCGCGCGCCTGCGTCACCGTGTCGAAGGCCTGGTGCTCCACCGCCTGCGGCGTGAGGCCGCCGACATGGGGCGTGGCGATGACGTCCTTGCGGCTCGCAAGGCGCAGCGACGGCTTCTGATCCGGCGCGCGGCCCACATCCATGGCGGCGCCGGCGATGCGCCGCGCGTCGAGCGCCTGCTCCAGCGCCGCCTCGTCGACGAGATTGCCGCGCGAGAGGTTGATGAAATAGGCCGACGGTTTCATGCGCGCGAAAGCGGCGGCGTTCATCAGGTTCTCGGTCTGCTCGTTCGCCACCACCAGGCAGACGACGAAATCCGCCTCGGCGAGGAGGGTTTCCATCGGCGTGTCGCGGATCTCCGGATCGGTCGGCTTGGTGTAGGGATCGCTCACCAGCACGGTCATGCCGAGAGCGACACCGAGGCGCGCCAGGTACTGGCCGATGACGCCGTAGCCGAGGATGCCCAGCACCGAGCCCTTAAGCTGACGCCCCATATGCACATTCGCATCACCGCCCGCCCGGTATTCCTGCACCCCGTCGGGAACGCGGCGCGCGAGATCGACCATGAAGCCGAGGGCGAGCTCCGCGACGGAAGGGATGAAGCCCGGCGTCGCCCGCGTGACCAGGATGCCGC
>DATKPX010000137.1:0-6451 GCA_035523855.1 Allostellaceae bacterium | reverse complement strand
GCTACACGCGTTCGACTTGCATGTGTTAGGCATGCCGCCAGCGTTCGTTCTGAGCCAGGATCAAACTCTCACGTTAGAGCTCCAAATCCCAACAGCCCACCCTCACAGGCAAACCGAAGAGAAACAGAGATCCCGGCCACTCGAACCGCATCTCAATCGTCCGGAATTGACATTCCTTGATAACCAAGATGCGCATCAGTGGCACTCACACCACCGCCTGCACATCCCTTCCCTAACTATCCACAATGTCAAAGAGCAAGTCCCGGACGGCCCTGGGGTCGCCGAGGGAGGCGGCTTATAGGCCCGCCCGGGTACCCCTGTCAAACGCAAAATGAACATTCTTTGACACCTTCGCAGAGCCCTGATTCAGCGAAAGGATTCGGCCGCCCGACGGTCGGTTTGCGTTGACACGTTAACGTTTGATCTGCCATTAACCTTTGTGAAGACCCGCACGGGTTCGACGGCAAAGAGGGGACCGTTGATGCGCACCGACCTGGCGGCGAGGGGGGCGTGAGAGCCCGCCCGGCGCTTCTCTTCATTGCAACGGCCATGCTGACGCTGATCAGCGTCAGCCTCGATGCCGAGCCGGTCCTGCCCAGCCGCCAGCCGCTCCCGCCGGGGCCCGGCACCTACGAGTCCGCCCAATCCCAACCGGAGCTGCAGCCGCGCATCTTTCACGTCCGCCGCGGCGACACGCTGACGACACTGCTGGCCCGCGCCGGAGTTCCGAGCGCCGACGCGCAGGAGGCGGTCGACACACTGCGCCAAGTCTGGAACCCGCGCGAGCTGCAGATCGACCAGGAGGTCACCCTCGATTTCGGCCCGGCGGGGCTGCAGGCGATCCGGCTTGCCGCCGATCTCGAGCGGACGGTGAAGGCGGCGCGCGGCGGTGACGGCCATTTCGCCCCCTCGGCGCAGCGGCGCCCGCTGATGCGGGTGCCGCGCCTCGCGACCGGCACCATCCGCACCAGTCTCTATGACGCCGCCATGGAGGCCGGCATCCCGCCCGCGGTGCTGACGGAGATGGTGCGCGCCTTCAGCTATGATGTCGACTTCCAGCGCGATATCCAGCCCGGCGACAGCTTCGAGGTGCTCTACGAGCGCGTCACCGACAAGAGCGGCCGGACCATCGGCACCGGCGATCTCATCTACACCGCGATGACTCTGTCCGGCGAGACGCTGCGCCTCTATCGCCACCAGCCCGAGGGCGCCGGCGGCGCGGATTTCTTCAACGCGCGCGGCCAGAGCGTGCGCAAGGCGCTGCTGAAGACGCCGATCGACGGCGCGCGCCTCACCTCGGGCTTCGGCGCGCGGCTGCATCCGATCCTGGGATACACGACGATGCATCGCGGCGTCGATTTCGGCGCGCCCAGCGGCACGCCGATCATGGCGGCGGGCGACGGCGTCATCGAGAAAATCGGCCCCGCCGGCGGCTACGGCAATTACGTGCTGCTCCGCCATACCGCCACCTACGAGACCGCCTATGGCCATATGAGCCGCTTCGCCGCCGGCCTCCATGTCGGCAGCCATGTGCGGCAGGGCCAGGTGATCGGCTATGTGGGCGCGACCGGGCGCGCCACCGGCCCGCATCTGCACTACGAGGTGCACATCAACGAGGTGCAGGTGAACCCGCTCTCGATCAAGATGGAGCCCGGCCGCAAGCTCGCCGGCACCGATCTCGCCGCCTTCGGCGCCGCGACCGAGGAGATCGGCCGCCAGCTGATCTCGCTCCGCCGCGACATCGTGGTGGCGGCCGCCGGCGGCAGCGCGAGCCGCTGAACCCGGACCGCCTCAGTCCGCGCCGGGAAAATCGTAGAGCCGAGCCGGATTGCGGACGAGGAGCCGCTCGGCGACGTCGCCCGAGGGCAGCGCGGCGAGAAAATGATCCACGAGGTCGCCGTAGGGAATGGCGCGATAGGCCGCTGGCACCGCGGCGCCGCGATGCAGATTCGGCAGCGGCGTATGCGGCCAGTCGCTGCCCCAGACGCAGCGATCGCCGGCCGCATCGAGAAGGGCGGCGAGCCACTCCGCCGGCGGCCGGGTATCGAGCGCCACGCCCGACAGCCGATAGGGCGCGGAGAGCTTGATCCAGACGGGAGCGCGCCGCAGCAGATCGAGAAAGCGCCGCCCCTCGCCGCTCGCCGGCGCGACCCCGCCGACGAGCCCGTAGTGGTCGAGCACCACCGGCCCGGCGGCGCGGGCGAGGAGATCGGCGTTCTCCAGCACCATGGCAAGCGCCGCGATCACCTCGACGTGCCAGCCCAGCTCGCGCGCGAGCGCGGCCTGAGCGGCGAAGGCGCAGGCGAGCGGCGCGAAGTCGCGCCCGATCTGCCGGCTGTAGAGATTGACGCGCAGGCCGCGAACGCCGCGCCGGCGCATTGCTGCAAGCTCCTCCCGCGAGATGGTTGCGGGATCGACCACCGCGACGCCGCGACCGCGGTCGCCGAGCTCATCGAGACTCTCCAGCAGCAGGGTGTTGTCGGTGCCGTAGAAGCTCGCCTGCACGATGACGAAGCGGGTGATGCCGCGCGCCGAGGCGTGGCGCCGCAGATCGGCGAGCGGCGCCGGCGCGGCGAGATAGGGCCGCGTCGGCACCTGGGGATAGCGCGCGATATCGCCGGCGATGTGGACGTGGCAGTCGCAGCGCATGCGCGACGCCGCTAGCGCTTGGGCAGATCCTCGCCGCCGAGCCAGACCCGGTTCCAGGTCGGGCTGATCACGATCTCGTTGAGGCAGACGCGTGGCGGCATCTCCGCCACGAAGCGGATGGTGCGGCCCAGGTCCTCGCCCTGCAGCATGCGCGCCATCTCCGCGTCGCTGGGCGGGACGGGGCGTTTCTTGAGGATCGGCGTCGCCACCTCGCCGGGGCAGATCACGCAGGCGCGGATGCCGTTGACGCATTCCTCCATGTTGAGGTGCAGTGTCAGCGACACCACCGCATGCTTGGAGGCGTTGTAGGCGGCGCCGGTGAAAAAGGGATCGAAGCGGCCGGCCCAGGAGGAGATGTTGATGATGAGGCCGTCCTTCCGCTCACGCATCGCGGGCAGCACCGCCATGATGGTGTTGAGCGTGCCCTGCAGGTTGGCATCGATCACGCTCTGGAAAGCCTCTGGCGTCTGGTTCTTCCAGTAGCGGTTCGGCACGTTCATGCCGGCGCTGTTCACGAGGATGTCGACATGGCCGTGCCGGGCGATGATGCCGGCGCCGACCTCGGCGACCTCAGCCTTGCTGGTGACGTCCAGCGGCGCTATCTCCGCCTCGCCGCCCTTGGCGGCGATCGCGGCTTTCACCTGCTCGAGCTCGGCCTTGCGCCGACCGCTGACGACCACCAGCGCGCCCGCCGCCGCGAGCTCCTCGGCGCCGGCGCGGCCGATGCCGGTGCCGCCCCCGGTGACCCACGCGATCTTGCCGTTGAGCATCATTGCCTCCCTGATCCCGTCTGGAGAGGCATCATGGCCGCTGGGATTTCCGCGCGCAACCGCGCGGGGGCTCAGTCGCGATGGCCGACCGCGAAATCGTTCCGGCCGGTGCGGTCTTGCCCACGCAGCAGCCAGAGCGGCCGCTGGCCGAAATCGGTCACCAGACCGTTGGGCGCCACCGCGCGCGGAAACATCGCGCGATCGAAATGCGAGCTGCCGGGCATGTAGCGGATGGCGACGCCGGCGCGCCGCCGCGGCGAGCGGTTGGCGTTCGAGCCGTGCACCAGGAAGATGTCGTGCAGCGATAGCTGGCCCGCGCGCAGCACCACGTCGCGGCCGGCATCGACATCGATCTCGTCGTCGTCGAGCACGAGATCGAGGGCGAGATCGGCGCGTGTATCCTTGCGGTGGCGATAGACGCGGCCGTCGTGCGAGCCGGGCACATAACGCATGCAGCCGTTTTCCGGCAGGGAGTCGTCGAGTGCCACCCAGGCGGTGCAGGTGGCGAGCGGCCGGATTGGCCAGTAGCGCCCGTCCTGGTGCCAGGGCACCTGGTGCCCGTCGCCGCCCGGCTTGCAGAAGACGTGGCAGCCCCAGAGGATGATGTCGGGGCCGATCAGGTCCTCCACCAGGTCGAGGATGGCGGGATCGCGGGCAAGATCGAGAAAGGCGTCGTTGCCTCGCACCTTCTCGGCGCCACCGTTGCTCACATGGGCACTGATGAGCTGCTCCGGCCGGACGCCGGGATTCTCGGAGATCAGCCGGTCGAGCGCAGCGCGCATCGACTGGAGCCGCGCCTCCGGCAGCCGGAAATCCGGAACCACCAGGCCGTCGCGGCCATAAGTCGCGATCTCCTCGGGCGTCAGTCGCGCCATGCCTCCTCCCGCCGGGCGAAACGGCTGCCGGCAGGAGGAGTATAGCGAGGCCGGCACGACGTCAGTACTGCTTATAGGAGAGAAACTTGCCGCTCATGGTGACGCGCACGCGATCGCCCTTCTGGTCCGGCTGGCGCTCGACCGCCATGTCGAAATCGATCGCGCTCATGATTCCGTCGCCGAACTCCTCCTCAATGAGCGACTTCCAGGTAGTGCCGTAGACCTGAACCAGCTCGTAGAAGCGATAGATCAGGGGATCGGTCGGTACCGCCGTCGGCAATGAGCCACGATAGGGCACTTCCTGCAGCAGCAGCGCCTCCTCCGCATCGAGGCCGAGGACGCGCGCGGCGTTCTCCGCCTCGCTCTTCGAGAGCTTCATCTGGCCGTGCAGCGCCGCCGTGTAATAGACCGGCGAGCCCGGTCCGATCTCAGCGGCGATGTCTTTCCAGCTCAGTCCCTTGCGGCACTTGATCGAGGCGATCTTCAGGGTGAGGTCGGCGCGGGTCATGGGCATGCTCCCGAAATGAAAAGGGCGCGACCGAAGTCGCGCCCTTTCCTAGCAATGCCTATGCCATCACTCCGCAGCCTTGGCCTTCGGCTTCGACTTCTTCGTCGAGGTGCCGATGGCGAGGCCGCCGTCGCCGGCGCCCACCGTCACCGTCTCGCCCTCGCCGATCTTGCCCTCGAGGATGAGCTCGGCGAGCGTGTTCTGCAGCTCGCGCTGGATCACCCGCTTCAGCGGCCGCGCGCCGTAGACGGGGTCGTAGCCCTGATCGGCGAGCCAGCGCTTGCCGCTCTCGTCCACCTCCAGCGTGATCTTGCGATCGGCCAGCAGCTTCTGCAGCCGCCGCAGCTGGATGCCGACGATGCCGGTCATGTCCTGGCGCGAGAGGCGTCGGAACAGCAGGATGTCGTCGAGCCGGTTCAGGAACTCCGGCCGGAACGCGGCGCGGACGACTTCCATCACCTGGTCGCGAACGGAGGAGGTGTCCTTGCCGTCGGGCAGGCTCGCCAGCACCTCGCTGCCGAGATTGGAGGTCAGCACGATGAGGGTGTTGCGGAAGTCGACCGTGCGGCCCTGGCCGTCGGTGAGACGGCCGTCATCGAGCACCTGCAGCAGCACGTTGAAGACGTCCGGATGCGCCTTCTCGACTTCGTCGAAAAGGATCACCTGGTAGGGCCGGCGCCGCACCGCCTCGGTGAGCGCGCCGCCCTCGTCATAGCCGACGTAGCCCGGAGGCGCGCCGATGAGGCGGGCGACCGCGTGGCGCTCCATGTACTCCGACATGTCGATGCGCAGCATCGCGCCCTCGTCGTCGAACAGGAACTCGGCGAGCGCCTTCGCCAGCTCGGTCTTGCCGACGCCGGTCGGGCCCAGGAACAGGAAGGAGCCGATCGGACGGTTGGGATCCTGCAGGCCGGCGCGGGCGCGGCGGATCGCGTTCGAGACGGAGACCACCGCCTCTTCCTGGCCGACCACGCGGCGCTTCAGGTTCTCCTCCATGTGAAGGAGCTTCGCCCGCTCGCCTTCCAGCATCTTGTCGACGGGAATGCCGGTCCAGCGCGAGACCACCGCCGCGATATGGGCGTCGGTGACCGCCTCCTCGATCATGCGATGGCTCTCGGCCGCCTCGGCCTCCGCGAGCTTGCGCGTCAGATCGGGAATGATCGAATAGGTAAGCTCGCCCGCCCGCGTCCAGTCGCCCTGCCGCTGCACGCGGTCGAGCTCCGCCTTGGCGTGATCGAGCTGCTCCTTGAGCTTCTGGGCGCCCGCGAGCTTGTCCTTCTCGGCGCGCCATTGCGCCGTCAGCTCCGCCGACTTCTTCTCGAGATCGGTGAGCTCGGCCACCAGCTTCTGCAGCCGGTCCTTGGAGGCGGTATCGCTCTCTTTCTTCAGCGCCTCGCGCTCGATCTTGAGCTGCATGATGCGCCGGTCGAGCTCGTCGATCTCCTCGGGCTTCGACTCCGCCTCCATGCGCAGCCGCGACGCCGCCTCGTCCATGAGGTCGATCGCCGTGTCCGGCAGGAAGCGGTCGGTGATGTAGCGGTTGGAAAGCGTCGCCGCCGCCACGATGGCGCCATCGGTGATGCGGACGCCGTGATGCAGCTCGTACTTCTCCTTGATGCCGCGCAGGATCGAGATGGTGTCCTCGACCG
>DATKPX010000136.1:0-3378 GCA_035523855.1 Allostellaceae bacterium | reverse complement strand
CTTGCGCTGAGCGGGTGCGGGTCCTAGGCTTCTGGGAACGTTTCACAGATGTCCGGGAGGATCTCATGCCGGCTCCGCTCACCCGCACGCTCGGCCAGTTCGTCGCCCGCCTCAGTTTCGACACGCTGCCGCCGGAGGCGGCCGGCGTGGTGCGGCTGGGATTCACCGATTGCATCGCCACCATGCTGGCGGGCGCCCAGGAGCCGGTGGCGCGCATCACCCGCGAGCAGCTGGGAACCCGCGGCGCCAAGGGCGAGGCGCGGCTCGTCTTCGGCAGCGAGCGCGCCAGCGCGCCCGACGCGGCGCTCGCCAACGGTGCCGCCGGCCACGCCCTCGACTATGACGACGTGGCGCTCGCGGGGCATCCGAGCGTGGTGCTGGTGCCGGCGGTGCTGGCGGAAGCGGAGGCGATCGGCGCCGACGGCAAGGCAGCGATCACCGCCTACGTCGCGGGCTATGAGGCCTGGGCCAATCTGATCGAGCGCGATCCCGATCCCTATCACCGCAAGGGCTGGCATCCGACCGCGGTGATGGGACCGGTGGCCGCCGCCGCGGCGATCGCCAACCTGCGCAAGCTCGACGCCGAGAAGGCGACGATGGCGTTGGCCCTCGCCGCCTCGATGTCGGCGGGCGTGGTGGCGAATTTCGGCACCATGACGAAGCCATTCCAGGCCGGCCGCGCGGCGCAGTCGGGCGTGCTGGCGGCGCGGCTCGCCGGCGCCGGCATGACCGCCTCGCCGGACGCGCTCGAGCATCCCCTGGGGTTGATGCAGGCGCTCTCGCCCAACGGCAAGGTCGACACCGAGACGCCGCTCGACAGGCTGGGCAAGCACTGGCGCATCGTCGAGACCGGCCTCAACGTGAAGAAGTATCCCATGTGCTACGGCGTCCATCGCGCCCTCGACGGCATGCTGGATCTGGTGAAGCAGCACAAGCTGACGCCCGAGGCTGTGAAGGAGATCGCGGTCACCACGGGCAAGACCCAGGCGGCGATGCTGCGCAATCACCGGCCGCAGACCGGCCTCGAGGCGAAGTTCAGCATGGAGTTCGCGATGGCAACGGCGCTCACCGTGGGCCGCGCCGGCCTCGGCGAGCTCAGCGACGGCTTCGTGCGCCGGCCGGACGTGCAGACGGCGATGGGCAAGGTCTCGATCGCCACCGTCGACACCGTCGCCGCCGACGATCCCGTCTTCGCCGAGTTCGACCGCGTGCAGGTGAGGCTCACCGACGGCCGCGAGATCCTGAGCCCGGAGATGCGCTTCGCCCGCGGCCACTGGGCGCTGCCGCTGAGCGCCGAGGAGCTCTGGACCAAGTTCCGCGACTGCACCGCGACCACGCTGCAAGAGAACGGCGCGCATGCGCTCTTCGACGGGCTGCAGTCGCTGGAGCGGCAGGGCAACCTGCGCGAGCTCGGCGCGCGGTAGCAGGCTTCGAGCAGCGAGTGCACCCTCATCCTCCCATCGCTTCGCGATGGGCCCCTCCCTCTCCCGCACATGCGGGAGAGGGGCTATTCGAGGCCCCTCGCCCGCGAAGCGGGAGAGGGAGGGACCCGCGCGCAGCGCGGGAGGGTGAGGGTCTCTCGACGCCAGCTCCGCGATGATCACCCTCATCCCCTGGTCCGCTGGACTCAGGACGACAGCCGAGCTCTTCGGCGATCTCACCGCCGTCAGCGACGGTGAGCGGGCCCTCACCTATCGCGAGCTCGCCAGCAAAGCCGCCGCCGTCGCCGAGCGGCTCCTCGCCATGGGAACCAAGCCCGGCGAGCCGGTGGCGACCTTCCTGCGCAACGGCATTCCGGCCGCCTGGGCGAGCTATGGCGTCAAGCTCTCCGGCGCGGCGGAGACGCCGCTCAATCCCGCGCTGACGCCGGAGGAGCGGCGCTATTGCGCCGAGCTCGCCGGCGTCGGGCGCGTCGTCACCACCGAGAAGGAGGCGCCGGTCTTCGCCGGGCTCGGCATCGCGACCATCACCGTCGAGAGCCTCGCCGATGCGACGGGCGATCCCGGCCGCATCCCGCCGGTGCCGGCGCAGAGCTGGGGCCGCATCATCTTCACCTCCGGCACCACCGGAAGGCCGAAGGCGATCGTCCACACCCATGAGGCGCGCTGGATCGCCAACCTGCTGCAGCGCGCCACATTCCCCTACGCGCCGGCGCCGGGCACCCGCTGCCTGCTGATGACGCCCTACACCCACGGCGCGGCGCTCATCGCCACCGCCTTCTTCGACATGGGCGCCGGCGTGGTGCTGCTGGACGGCGTCGATCTCCCCAAGGTGGAGCGCGCGCTCGCCGACGGCGTCGACCATGTCTTCGCGCCGCCCACCGTGCTGGCGAAGCTGGCATCCGCTTTCGAGGGCAGGCGCTTCCCGCAGGTGCGCGTCGTTTTCTGCGGCACCTCGACCCTGACGCCGGCGCTCTACGAGAAGGCGCGGGCGATCTTCGGACCCACCGTCCGCATCACCTATGGCAAGTCCGAGGTGGTGAACCCGATCACCGTGCTGCCGCCCGCCGCCACCGAACAGTATTACCGCGACGAGCCGGCAGGCGACGGCGCCTGCGTCGGCTGGCCCGGCCCCGGCGTCGAGGTCGAGGTCCGGACCGAGGACGGCAGCGGCTGCGGCGCCGACGGGATCGGCGAGGTGCATCTGCGCGCGCGGCACATGCTCTCGGGCCACATCGACGGCGCGGGCTTCCATCCCCTCCCCGTCGACGGCTGGCACGCCACCGGCGATCTCGGCCGGATCGACGGGCGCGGGCGCCTGCATCTCGTCGGCCGGACCGCCGACGTCATCAAGTCCGGCGGCTACAAGATCCATCCCGAGGAGATCGAGCGGGCGCTGGCGCCCACCGCCGGCACCGTCGCGGTGACGACGCTCCCCTCGGAATACTGGGGCGAGGTGATCGTCGCCGTCGCCGAGAACGCGCCCGAGGGCTGGGAAGCGAAGGCCCGCGAGGCCGCGCAATCCCTCGCCAGGTATAAGTGGCCGCGCGCCTTCCTCACCGTGGCGGCGCTGCCGCGCAATCCCCAGGGCAAGGTGCCGCGCGCCAAGGTGCGGGCGGAAATTCTCGAGAGCTATGAGCTCAGGGACGGGCCGAAGCCGGAGCTGGTGAAGCGGTAGGCCGTCCCTCGCAATTTCTGCACGTTCGCAGCAATTCCTTCGCTGCTCGCGCATAGGGCGGGATTGCGCGGCGCCGCGCAATCGGGAGGGAATATTGCCCGCGCCCGTGGCGGAAACTATCTTCCCGCCTTGATTGAGGGTGGTGGGCACAGGGAGAGCATGACTCAGCAGCAGACGGTATCCGACGCTCCGGTAAAAGCTGCCGCGCCGCCGGCGCGGCACTGGCTGACCGGCGGGCTGGTGATCCGACTCGCGATTCTG
>DATKPX010000135.1:0-6639 GCA_035523855.1 Allostellaceae bacterium | reverse complement strand
GGGTGGCGGCAGAAAGAAATCACCTCATCCTGAGCAAGCGAAGCGCGTCGAAGGACGCACAGCCGCCCGTCCAAGCGTCGTGGTTAATGCCTATCCCAGCGCCGCCTTCACCCGGTCGGGCGAGAGCGGCAGGTCGCGGATGCGGGCGCCGGTGGCGTGCGCCACCGCATTGGCGATGGCGGCGCAGGCAGGTCCATGCGCCGCCTCGCCGGCGCCGAGCCAGGGCTGGCCGGGCCGATCGATGAGCGTCACGTCCACATCGGGCACTTCCGCGAAGGTGAGGATCGGGTAGCTCTGCCAATCGCGGCTGAGGATGCGCTGCTGGTCGAAGCGGACCGCCTCCTTGAGCGTCCAGCTGGTGGACTGGATGATGCCGCCCTCCATCTGATTCCGGAGGCCGTCGGGGTTGACGATCTGGCCGGCATCCGCCGCGGCGGTCGCCTTGATCACGCGCACCGCGCCGCTGCCGCGATCGACCTCCACCTCGGCCACCACGGCGACATAGGTCGCGTGGTTCTTGTACTTGGCGAAGCCGATGCCGCGGCCGTGGGTGCCGCTGCCTTGGGCCCCGGCCTGCCAGCCGGCGTTCTTCGCCGCCGTCTCGATCACCGCCTTGGCGCGGGGATCGGAGAGATGCTTCAGGCGGAACTCCACGGGATCGGCGTTCGCCGCCTTGGCCAGCTCGTCCATGAAGGATTCGATGGCGAAGACGTTGGCGTAGGCGCCGTGGGTGCGCAGCGCCGAGACCCGGATCGGCGCCTCCGGAATGAAATGATGCGTCACCTTCTGGCGCGGGAATTCATAGAGCGGGATGGCGTTGCGGTCGCCGCCGCCCGCCGGCTGCGGGATGACCTGGGGGTCCGCTGGCTTCAGCGGCTGTGCCAGATACCAGGCAGCGAGCAGGTCGACGCCGTTCTTGCCGCCGGGCCGGGTGCTGTGGGTGTTGCTCCAGACCTCGTAGCTCCACTCGCCGATGCGGCCGTCCTGGTCGAGCTGTGCCTGTGCGCTCATCGACATCGCCGCGCCATAGGGCTCCCAGGCGAATTCGTCGTCGCGCATCCACTGCACCTTGACCGGCTTGCCCGGCACCGCGCGGGCGAGCAGCGCCGCGTCGAAGGCGACGTCGTCGGCGCCGTTATGGCCATAGCAGCCGGAGCCCTGCACATGGGTGACGGTGATGCGGTCGGCGCCGAGGCCGAGCGCCTGCGATAGATCGCCGCGGAGCGGAAAGACGCCCTGGCTGTGCGACCAGATGGTGAACTTGCCGTCGCTGACGTTCGCCATCGCGCAGGACGGTCCGATCGAGGCATGCGCCTGATAGGGCCGCGTGTAGCGGGCGGCGAGGGTGAGATTGAATCCGCCGGCGGGCGCGTCGGCGGTCTTCTCGGAGATGACGGTGTCGTTGCTTGGCAGCGCGCGCAGATACTCATGGATCTTGTCCGGCGCCGGCAGGGCCGGGCCGCCCTGCCACTTGGCACTGTCGGCGAGCGCCTTCCTCGCCGCGATTGCCTGCTCCTCGCGCGCCGCCACCACGCCGAGGAAGCTGCCGTTGCGCACCACCGCCAGGACGCCCGGCATGGTCTTGACCGTCTCCAGATCGACCTCGGTCAGCGTCGCGCCGTAGCTCGGCGGGCGCACGACGCGGCCGAAGGCCATGCCGGGAAGCCGCATGTCCTGCACATAGGCGGCGCCGCCGGTGAGCTTCGCGGGAATGTCGAGGCGCGGCACGCTCTGGCCGATGATCTTGTACTGCTCCGGCTTCTTGGTCGGCGCCTTGGCGGTCGCCTCGCGGCGGAGCGCCGCCTCCGGCGAGAGCGTCCAGTAGGCGACCGTCTTGCCGCCGGGCGCGCGAACCGTGCCATCTTCCACGGTGAGGCTCCCGGCATCGGCGCCGAGCTTCTCGGCGGCGAGGCCCACGAGGATCTGGCGCACCTCCGCAGCGGCGAAGCGCAGCGCGGTGCCGCCGAACTCCATCGACTGGCTGCCGGAGGTGAAGCCCTCGTCGGGCGTGCGCGCGGTATCGCCGGCGACCATGCGGATGCGCCCGAAGCTCACATCGAGCTCCTCGGCGGCGATCTGGCCGAGCGCGGTCACCGCGCCCTGGCCCAGCTCCACCTTGCCGGTGAAGACGGTGACGGTGCCTTCGGGGTCGATGCGGATCCAGGCATCGAGGCCGCGGTTTGTGTTGAGATCGCCCGGCAGCTTCGCCGGCGCCGCGCCCTGGGCGAAGGCGTCGCGCAGGCTGAAGGCGACGACGAGGGCGCCGGCAGCGGCGGCGAACTGGCGGCGGGTGAGAAGCGCGCTCACGACGCCATCTCCTTCGCCGCCTTGTCGATGGCGCGGAGGATGCGGCTGTGGGTGCCGCAGCGACAGAGATTGCCCGCCAGCGCCTCGCGGATCTCCACGCCGGTGGGATGCGGCGTGTGGTCGAGCAGCGCCTTCGCCGACATCACCATGCCGTTGATGCAGTAGCCGCATTGCGCCGCCTGCAGCTCGATGAAGGCTTTCTGCAGCGGATGCGGCTTCTCGACCGTGCCGAGCCCTTCGATGGTGACGATCTGCCGGCCCGCCACGTCGCCGACCGCCGTGATGCAGGAGCGGATCGGCTCGCCGTCCACCAGCACCGTGCAGGCGCCGCACTGGGCGAGCCCGCAGCCGAACTTGGCGCCGTTCAGCTCGAGATCGTTGCGGAGGACGTAGAGCAGCGGCGTGTCAGGCGCCGCCGGCACCTGATGCGTGGCGCCGTTGACGCTGATTGTGACCGGATCGGCCATGAAACGGGCTCCCATGGGAAAGGTTCGCGGGCGCTTCGCCGCGCCTCGTCAACGAACCCTAGCATGGGCAATGCCCGCCGGTTAATCACCGGCTGGTGAAAAGAAAGCGTCAACGCCCGTTCCAGCGGGTGTCCGGATCGACGTGCCGCGGCGGCCGCGGGGTGAATGACTGGCCGGTTGCCTCCATCCGCGCCTCGATCGCCTCGCTGCGCCATCCTCCACCGGTCCTCATCCTGAGCAAGCGAAGCGCGTCGAAGGCGCGGGATCGCTCTGCAGGCCTATCGCTTCTGCAGCGCCCGCCAGATGTTCTCCGGACTCGCCGGCATGTCGATGTGGGTGATCCCGAGCGGCAGCAGCGCGTCCGCCACCGCGCTCATCACCGCCGGCAGCGCGCCCACGGTGCCGGCCTCGCCGGCGCCCTTGATGCCGAGGGGGTTGTTGCGGGTGGGCACGTCGTGGCTCCCGACCTCGAACATCGGGAAGTCGTCGGCGCGCGGCATGCCGTAATCCATGAAGGAGCCCGACAGCATCTGGCCGCTCTCGGGATCGTGCACGATGCGCTCCATCAAAGCCTGGCCGACGCCCTGGGCGATGCCGCCATGGATCTGCCCCTTGAGCAGCAGCGGATTGACCGCGCGGCCGACGTCGTCGATGACCGTATAAGAGACGAGCTGGGTGACGCCGGTCTCGGGATCGATCTCGACCTCGCAGACATGGCAGCCGTTGGGGAAAGTCGCGCCCTCCGGCGCCGTCACGGCGACGCCCTGCAGGCCCAGCTCCATGCCCTTGGGCATGCGCGCGGGGACGAAGGCGGCCTTCGCCAGCTCGGTGATGTCCATGCCGCGGTCGGTGCCGGCGACGCGGAAGCGGCCGTCGACGAACTCGATGTCGAGGGATGAGGCCTCCAGCAGATGAGCGGCGATCTCCTTGCCGCGCTCGATCACCTTGTTGGCGGCATGGAAGATCGCCGTGCCGCCGGTCGCCATGGAGCGCGAGCCGAAAGTGCCGCGGCCGTGATAGACCGCGTCGGTGTCGCCGTTGATGATCCGCACCTTGTCCCAGGCGAGGCCGAGGAACTCGCTGGCGAATTGCCGGAACACCGTCTCGTGGCCCTGACCGTGATTGTGCGTTCCCATCAGGAAGGTGACGCTGCCCGTGCCGTCGAAGCGGATCTCCGCCGCTTCCTCCATGGGGACGTCGTGGGGGCCGCCGGCGATCTCGATGACGCAGGCGATGCCGATGCCACGGAGCCTGCCGCGTCCGCGCGCCTCGCGGCGGCGCGCTTCGAAGCCGCTCCAGTCGGCGGTGGCGAGGCACTTCTCCATCACCGTCTCGAACTCGCCGCTGTCGTAGGTGTAGACGAGGGCGGTCTTGTAGGGGAGCGCGCTGGTCGGGATCATGTTGCGCCGGCGCAGCTCCACCTTGTCGATTCCCATCTCGCGCGCCGCCACGTCGATGATGCGCTCGATGCAGTAGGAGGCCTCCGGCCGCCCGGCACCGCGATAGGGCGAGGTCGGGAGCGTGTTGCTGAAGACGCCGGTCACGGTGACGTCGAAGGCTGGAGTGATGTAGATGCCGGCGAGGCCGCCCAGGTTGTTCACCGGCACCAGCGTGCCGTTGAGGGCGAGATAGGCGCCGAGATTGGCGAGCGTGTCGACGCGCAGCGCCAGGAACTTGCCGTCCTTGTCGAGAGCGAGCTCGACGGTGGAGACGTTGTCGCGCGCCTGGTGGTCGGAAATCAGCCCTTCGCTCCGCTCGGCGATCCACTTCACCGGCCGGTCGATGAGACGCGCGGCCCAGAGCGTCAGGATCATCTCCGGGTAGAGGCTTCCCTTCATGCCGAAGGCGCCTCCCACATCCGGCGAGACCACGCGGAAGCTGGTGGCCGGCAGCTTGAAGACGCTGGCGATCTCCTGGCGAAGCCCATGCACCGCCTGCAGGCCGGCGTGGAGTGTGTAGCGGTCCTGGCGCCGGTCGTAGGAGCCGAGCGCGGTGCGGCCCTCCATGGAATTGGTGGTGATGCGGGTGATGAGGAAGCGCTGGCGCGCCACGTGGTGGGCGCGGGCGAAGGCGGCGTCGCTCGCCGCCTTGTCGCCGGCCTTGTGGACGAAGCAGATGTTGTCCGGCACCGCGTTCCAGACCGCCGGCGCGCCGGGCAGCAGCGTCGCCTCGGTGTCGGTGACCGAGGGCAGGACATCGTAGTCGACCGCGATGAGCTCCGCGGCGTCCTTCGCCTCGGCGAGGGTCTCGGCGACGATGGCGGCGACGGGGTCGCCCACATGCTGGACACGCTCCACCGCCAGCGGCCGATAGGGCGGCACGAAGCTGGGGCTGCCGTCGGCGCGCTTGCGCGGCACCCGAGAGGCGAAAGTGCCGAAGCCGGCGGCGACCACGTCGGCGCCGGTGAGCACCGCGAGGACACCGGGCGCCGCCAGCGCTCCGGACGTATCGATCCCGCGAATGCGCGCGGCGGCATGCGGCGAGCGCAGCACGTAGAGGCAGGTCTGGCGCGGCAGGCTGATGTCGTCGGTATACTGCCCGAGTCCGCGCAGGAGATAGAGATCCTCCGTCCGCGGCACGGGATTGCCGAGACCCAGTTCACGCATGCGCCGCCTCCGATTGCCGAAGCGGGATCGTGCACCGATGCTCGCGGTTCTGTCCAGGCACCGCGAGCGCGGCAACGTGCGTTGACAAGGCGCCGATGCCACTAGGAAGATGCGGCGGGGTCGTGGTGGTCAGCTGATAATCACAGCCATCGCGTGCGATCGACGGGGAGGAGCGGATGGGAAGGATTGCCCGCATGGGCATGTTGCTGGCGGTCGTCATGGCGATGGCCGCCGGGTCGGCCGCGGCGGAGCCGCTCAAGCTCCGGGTCGGCTGGGCAGTGGTGCCGGGCCAGCTCACCGCGATCCTCTTCGCCAAGAAGGACATCCTCAGGCATTACGGCACCTCCTACACCGTCGAGACGATCAAGTTCCGCGGCAGCACGCCGCAGATCACCGCGCTTGCGGCCGGCGAGCTCGACCTCGCCGCGCTCGCCTTCTCGTCGGTCGGGCTCGCGATCCAGAACGCGCATATGGACGACATCCGCGTCGTCGCCGACCTCTACCAGGACGGCATCGAGGGCTACTACACCAGCGAATACATGGTGCTCGCGGACAGCCCGATCAAAACCATCGAGGACCTGAAAGGGAAAGTGCTGGCGTCCAACGGCATCGGCGGCGCTATCGACATGGCGATGCGCAAGATCATGCTCGATCACGGCATGCAGGAGCGGCGCGACTACCGCATCGTCGAGGTGGAATTTCCCAACATGGTGCCGGCGCTCAAGGAGAAGAAGGTCGACCTCATCGGCGAGGTGACGCCGTTCTCGATCGAGGCGCACAAGGACGGCGCGGTGCGCACGCTCTTCACCCTGAAAGGCGCCATGGGCGCGGCGCAAACCACGCTGCTGGCGGCGCGCGCCGGCTACATCGCCGAGCATCGCGCGCAGCTCCTGGACTTCTTCGAGGACTGGATCGCCGCCACCCGCTGGTATCTCGATCCGAAGAACCGTGACGAGGCGGTCGGCATCCTCGCGAACTTCACCAAGCAGCCGCGCTCGGTCTACGATGACTGGGTCTTCACCAAGAAGGACTATTACCGCGATCCCGACGGCAAGCCGAACCTGCAGGCGCTGGAAAGCAATCTCAGGGTGCAGAAGCAGCTCGGCCTGCTCAACATCGACATCGACATCGGCAAGTATACGGATCTGTCGCTGGTCGAGGACGCGGCGAAGCGCCTCCACTAGGATGGCCGGCACCGCGATCGGCTTCGAGGACGTGAGCCACACCTACCGGCCGGCGCGCGGCCGGACCGTGCTGGC
>DATKPX010000134.1:0-2385 GCA_035523855.1 Allostellaceae bacterium | reverse complement strand
CGCCTCCACCATCACCCAGCAGGTGGCGAAGAACTTCCTCCTCGGCAACGAGGTGTCGATGCGCCGCAAGATCAAGGAGGCGCTGCTGGCGCTGAAGATGGAGGAGGTGCTGTCGAAGGACCGCATCCTCGAGCTCTATCTCAACGAGATCTATCTCGGCGGCGGCAATTACGGCGTCGCCGCCGCGGCGCTCAGCTATTTCAACAAGTCGCTGGACGAGCTCAGCATCGGCGAGGCGGCGGTGCTGGGCGCGCTGCCCAAGGCGCCCAACACGTATAATCCCGAGCGCAATCCCGAGGCGGCGACGGCGCGGCGCGACCTCGTCATCGACCGCATGGTGGAGGCCGGCTTCATCACCCCCGCCGAGGGCGGGGCCGCGAAGGCGAAACCGATCATCACCCACCATCGCAGCGAGACGCAGCTGGTGAAGGCCGACTATTTCGCCGAGGAGGTCCGCCGCGAGCTGCTGGCGCGCTACGGTGACCGCGACCTTTACCAGGCGGGATTCTCGGTGCGCACCAGCCTCGATCCGCGCCTGCAGACGATCGCCGACCAGGCGCTGCGCGCCGGTCTCGTCGCCTATGACCGCCGCCACGGCTACCGCGGTCCGGTGGCTCACATCGACATCCGCAGCGAATGGTGGACGCGGCTCGCCGCCATGCCGCTGCCGCCCGGCGCCGACGAGGTGGGCTGGAAGCTGGCGGTGGTGCTCAGCACGGAGGGCGAGGATGCGATCATCGGCCTCGCCAATCACAGCGCCGGCCGCATTCCCGGCGAGGAGCTGAGCTGGGCGAAGAAGCCGCTGGAGAACGCTCGCGTCGGGCCGCCGCCGCGCAGCGCGGCGGACGTGTTCAACGTCGGCGACGTGATCCTGGTGGAGCCGCTCGGCGCCGAGGCCGCCGCGAAAGACGCTGCCAAGGAGAAGACCAGGCCGGCGGCCGCGGCCATGCCCCGCTACGGGCTGCGGCAGATCCCGGCGATCTCCGGCGCGATCGTCGCGATGGACCCGCATACCGGCCGCGTTCTCGCCATGACCGGCGGCTTCAGCTACGAGATGAGCCAGTTCAACCGCGCGATCCAGGCCCGGCGGCAGACCGGCTCGGCGATCAAGCCCTTCATCTACATGGCGGCGCTCGACCACGGCTATACGCCGTCCTCGGTCATTCTCGACGCGCCGATCACCATCGACCTGGGGCCCGGCCAGCCGCCCTGGACGCCGAAGAACTTCGACAACAAGATCTTCGGCCCCACCACCATCCGCGTCGGCCTCGAGCAGTCGCACGACCTCATGACCGTCCGCCTCGGCCAGGCGATCGGGCTCGATACGGTCGGCGACGCGGTCGAGCGCTTCGGCATCATGGACAAGATGCCGCGCGAGTACTCGATGCTGCTGGGCGCCGGCGAGACGACGGTGCTGAAGCTCACCTCCGCCTACGCGATGATCGTCAATGGCGGCAAGCAGATCACGCCGACCTTCATCGATCGGGTGCAGGACCGCAACGGCACCACCATCTATCGGGTCGACCAGCGCGCCTGTGACGGTTGCAGCAATGCGGATTGGGACAACCAGCCGCCGCCGGATCTCGCGGATCCGCGTAAGCAGATCGAGGATCCCACCACCGCCTACCAGATCGTGCATATCCTCGAAGGCGTGGTGGAGCGCGGCACCGGCCGCATCATCGCTTCCGTCGGCAAGCCGCTCGCCGGCAAGACCGGCACCAGCAACGGGCCGAACGACACCTGGTTCGAGGGGTTCTCGCCCGATCTCGCGGTCGGCGTCTTCGTGGGATTCGATCAGCCGGCGACGCTGGGCGCGCGCGAGCAGGGCGCCACCGCCGCGGCGCCGATCTTCCGCGACTTCATGGCGGCGGCGCTGAAGGACACGCCGGGCATCCCCTTCCGCGTGCCGCCGGGCATCCGGCTGGTGCGCGTCAACGCCACTACCGGCCAGCTGGCGCGGTCCGGCGACCGGCCGGTGATCTTCGAGGCGTTCAAGCCGGGCACCGAGCCCACCGGTGACGAGCCGCCGGTGGTCGTCGGCGACGTCACGCCGGCCGATTCGGACGAGCCGATGTCTGCGGGGCCCGGGGACAGCGGCGAGTCGACCCCGCTCAGCGCGGCCACGGCGCCGGCGCTTCCGTCCCTTCCACCGGGCCCGACGCCGCCTTCCTCGACTCCGGCCGCCGCGCCGGCGCCCGCGCGCACGGCTCCCGCCGGCGGCACGGGCGGGCTATACTGATCTTCCATCGAGTTGCCAGCGGATCATCTTTCTCTTCGAGGCATGAGCATGCGCGCTGAACACCAGGCGGCTGCCGACGACATCAGACGGTCGTTGGCACTGCTGAGGAGGCATCTTTGACTGGGACAATTCCGTCCGGCGCCTAG
>DATKPX010000133.1:0-14131 GCA_035523855.1 Allostellaceae bacterium | reverse complement strand
CGTGCCGGACGGCTGGCGGAGTGCCCGTTAGCATCACCGCGGGGACCGGCGGGGGCGGCAATCGCGAATTCCGCGGCTGACACGGACCAGCGCGGCCATCACATCGGCCGCGCGGTCTTCTACATGGTGCTGGCGATGGTGCTGATCCCCTGCCTCAATGCCGGGGCAAAGTACCTGACGCCGCGCTATTCCACCATCGAGATCGCCTGGGCGCGCTACGCCGGGCACTTCATCTACATGGTGCTGTTCTTCATCCCGCAGCGCGGCTGGCGGCTGTTCCGGACCACCCAGCTCAAGGCGCAGATCCTGCGCTCGACCCTGCTGCTGGCCTCGACCGCGATCTATATCAGCGCGCTGCGCTACACCTCGCTGCCGATCGCCGCCAGCGTCGGCTTCGTTGCGCCCTTCATCGTCATCGCGCTCTCGCCGATGATGCTGGGCGAAACGGTCGGGCTCAGGCGCTGGATGGCGGCGGCGGCCGGCTTCGGCGGCGCCCTGCTGATCCTGCGCCCGGGCTCCGACAGCGTGCCCTTGGCCTCCTTCCTGGTATTGGGGAGCGCGCTCTGCAACGCGCTCTATCAGCTGCTGACCCGCCGCATCGCCGCGCATGATCCGCCGGAGACCTCGATCACCTACATCGCGGTGATGGGATTCCTGCTGACGAGCCTGCTGGTGCCCTTCGCCTGGCATACGCCGGAAAGCATCGCCGATGGTGCTTTGCTGTTCAGCCTGGGGATGTTTGGCGGGTTCGGCCACTATTACATAGTGAAGGCGTTCCAGTGGGGGCCGGCGTCGGTGGTGGCGCCGCTCAATTATTTGCAGCTCCTCGGGGCCGCGCTCTTCAGCCTGGCGGTGTTCGGCGAGTTTCCGACCATGCTAAGCTGGGTGGGTGCCGCGGTGATCGTCGGGAGCGGCCTCTATGTCCTCGCCACGGAGCGCTCGGCGCGGCCGCGGAGGCGCTGACCTGGCAGGGTTCGGCGCGCCTGTCGGGTGTCCGCGTCTGTGCTGCGCACCGGTTGGAGCTGAGCGTGCAGGGGAAGGTCTGCGTCATCACGGGTGCGACGTCCGGCATCGGCCTCGCCGCGGCGACCGCGCTCGCGGAACGCGGCGCCGAGCTCGCTCTGGTGGGGCGCGACCCGGCCCGTGGCGACGCCGTGCTGAAGCAGCTGCGCTCGCAAAATCCGGACCTGCGCGCCGCCATTCACTACGCCGACCTCTCGCGCATGGACGAGGTGCGGCGGCTCGGTCAGGAGCTGCTGGCGGCATACCCCCGCATCGATATTCTGATCAACAACGCCGGCGCGCTCTTCCCGCGCCGCGAGGTGACCGTCGACGGGCTCGAGCGCACCTTCGCGCTCAACCACATGGCATATTTCCTGCTGACCAACCTGCTGCGCGAGCGTCTGATCGCCTCCTCGCCGGCGCGCATCGTCAACGTGGCCTCGCGCGCCCATGAAGACGCGGTGCTCGACTTCGCGGACTTGAACATCGAGCTCGATTACACGGGCTGGACCGCCTATCGCCGATCCAAGCTCGCCAACATCCTCTTCACCCGCGAGCTGGCGCGGCGGCTCCGGGGCACCGGCGTCACCGCCAACAGCCTGCATCCGGGCTTCGTCGCCAGCCGGTTCGGCGACAATTGCGAAGGCGTCTATCGGATGGGAATGGGCCTCGCCAAGCGCCTGTTCGCGATCCGTCCGGAGAGCGCCGCCGAGACGATCGTCTATCTCGCCAGCGCCGGCGAGCTGGAAGGAGAGAGCGGCGGCTACTTCGCGCGCTCGGCGCCGGCGCAACTCTCCTCGGCGGCGCAGGACGAGGCGGCGGCCCGCCGGCTCTGGGAGCTGAGCGCCGAGATCGCGCGCATTCCCGCCTGAGTGCCTAGAGCACGCCGGGCACCAGCGCCGCGACCTCGTCGCGATAGCGGGGATATTGCTCGGGGAAGGCGCTGCTGAGCCAGCTTTCCTCGATCAGGATCTTGCGCCAGAACGATCCCGCCATCAGCGCCAGCGCGACGATGCCCCGCCACTCGTCGAGCGCGAGCACGGTCCCCGCGAGCGCCAGCAGCACGCCCGAGTAGATCGGATGGCGGACCCAGCCGTAGGGTCCGCTGCGGATCAGCTCGTGGCCTTCCTTGAGGGTGACGGTCCCGCTCCAATAGCCGGCGAGATGGCGCCGGGCCCAGACCGCGAAGCAAAGGCCCGCGACGACAAAGGCGACGCCGAGCGGGAACAGGGGCAATGTCCAGCGCACGACCGGCGCCGAGAGCGGATGCGGCAACGGGATCGACATCAGGATGCCGCCGGCCATCAGGGGGATCACGTAGCTCAGCCGCGAGCCGAGCGGCTCCCGCCGCTGCGTCTCCTTCACGCCGAACGAGGCGATGATCCAGTAGGCGAGCCAAACCAGCCACAGCACGCCGATGAGGCTCATCTCGATCTTGTGCATGACGCGGACGCTACTGCGCTGCCGGCGCTGCGTCGAGATCGGCGGTCTCCTCGGTGACGAAGCCGCCGGACTGGCGCCGCCAGAGCCGCGCATAGGCGCCGCCGGCGGCGAGCAGGTCCGCGTGGGTGCCTTCCTCGACGATGCGGCCGTGATCGAGCACGACCAGCCGGTCCATGCGCGCGATGGTGGAGAGGCGGTGCGCGATGGCGATGACGGTGCGGCCGCGCATCAGCCCGTCGAGCTGCTCCTGGATCGCCGCCTCCACCTCGGAATCGAGGGCCGAGGTTGCCTCGTCGAGGACCAGGACCGGCGCGTCCTTCAGGATCACGCGGGCGAGCGCGATGCGCTGGCGCTGGCCGCCGGAGAGCTTCACGCCGCGCTCGCCCACATGGGCCTCGAAGCCGCGACGGCCCTGCCAGTCCTCCAGGGTCTCGATGAAGTCGATCGCATGGGCCCGCTCGGCGGCGTCACGCACCTCCGCGTCGCTGGCGCCGGGGCGGCCATAGGCGATGTTTTCGCGGATCGAACGGTGCAGCAGCGAAGTGTCCTGCGTCACCATGGCGATGCGCGCGCGCAGGCTCTCCTGCGTCACGCCGGCGATGTCCTGGCCGTCGATCAGGATGCGGCCGGATTCGGTCTCGTAGAAGCGCAGCAGGAGGTTGACCAGGGTGGATTTGCCGGCGCCGGAGCGGCCGACCAGCCCCACGCGCTCGCCGGAACCGATCGCCAGATCGATCCCGTGCAGCACGCCGCGCGCGGTGCCGTAGCCGAAACGCACGTTCTCGAACCGCACCTCGCCGCGGTCGACCTTGAGCGTGCGGGCGTCCGGCCGGTCAGGCATCTGGCGCGGCACCGCGATCGAGCGCATGCCGTCCTGCACGGTGCCGACATTCTCGAAGATGGCCGTCACGTTCTGCGCCACCCAGCCGGCGATGTTGGAGATCTGCCAGGTGAGCGGCAGTGCCATGGCGACGGCGCCGACCGCGATCGAGCCGGTAGTCCAGAGCCAGATCGCCACCACGCCGGTACTCACCACCATCACCGCGTTGAGGGCGGTCAGCGAGAAGCTGAAGAGCGTGATGAGTCGAAGCTGGCGGCGGAACCTTTCCGTGTGCTCGTCGACGGAGCTGCGCACGAAAGCATCCTCGTCGCTCGGCCGGGCGAAGAGCTTCACGGTGAGGATGTTGGTGTAGCTGTCGACGACGCGGCCGGTGAGGGCGGAGCGCGCCTCCGAGATGCGCTGCGAGCGGTCCCGCATGCGCGGCACGAAGGCGCGCAGCAGCACCGCATAGGCGAGGAACCAGACCAGCATGGGAATGGCGAGCCGCGCGTCGTTCGAGGCCATCAGGACCACCGCGCTGCCGCCATAGACCAGGATGTACCAGACGGCGTTGGTGCCCTGGACGATGCTCTCCCTGAGCGACGGGCCGGTCTGCATGACGCGGTTGGCGATGCGGCCGGCGAAATCGTTCTGGAAATAGGTCCAGCTCTGGCGCACCACGTGCCAATGGCTCTGCCAGCGGATCAGGTTGGTGAGGCCGGGCGCGATCGCCTGGTTGGTGATCATCGCCTGCAGCAGCAGCGCCGACGGCCGCGCCAGCAGCAGCACCGCCGCCATGCCCAGGAGCTCCGGCGCGGCGGCGCCGAGCAGGGTTCCGGGAGCGTGGGTGGAGACCAGCGTCACCACCTGGCCGATGAAATAGGGGATCGTGGTGTCGAGCAGCGCCACCACGAAGCCGGCGACGAACAGCGCCGCCACCAGCCAGCCGGCCTGGCGCGCATAGTGCCAGTAGAAGGCGGCGAGCCCGGTCGGCGGCGGCGCCTCCGGCGGCAGCGCGGTCGGCTCCAGCAGGCGCTCGAACACGGCAAACAGCGACATATCCCACTTTCCCTCGGCCGGTCGCCCCATCGCAGCCAAACCTCCGCCGCCGGGTGACCGGAAGGCGGCGTCCTTGCGCGGGAGGGGCTGTGAGGGCGGCGCTTGCTGCACCGGCCCGTCGCGCGCAAGCCTAGCACGATGCCGGGCGCGGCTGCGAGGATTTCACCGGCCTGGTTGACGGCTGGTGAATCGCTCGCGCGCATGTTGTCGGTTTGCAAGCGGAGGGCGCCCCGCTAGTCTCGCGCAGCGATTTCGCGAGGGAGAGGAAGCCATGGCGATCACGCTCTACGAGCTGGCCGGCGCCGAGCCGGACCGGCGCTTCAGCCCTTATTGCTGGCGCACGCGCCTGGCGCTGGCGCACAAGCGTCTGCCGGTTGAGACCTTGCCCTGGCGCTTCACCGAGAAGGAGCGCATCGCGCCGACGGGGCAGGGACGCGTCCCCGTCATCATCGACGGCGACAAATGGATCGCCGACTCCTGGACGATCGCCACTCACCTCGAGGATGCCTATCCCGACCGCGCCTCGCTGTTCGGCGGCGAGGGCGGTCGCGCGCTCACACGCTTCGTCAACAACTGGGTCGATGCGGTGCTGCAGCCGATCGCCGTCCGCCTGGTCGTGCTCGACATCTGGAAGCACGTCGACGAGCGCGACAAGGCGTACTTCCGCAAGAGCCGCGAGGAGCGGTTCGGCATGGCGCTGGAGCAGGTGCAGGCCGATCGCGATCAGCGCGTGACGGAGCTGCGGCAGGCGCTGACGCCGGCGCGGCTCACGCTGGAGCGGCAGCGCTTCCTCGGCGGCACGGTACCGCTCTATCCCGACTACATCCTGATGGGCATGTTCATGTGGACGCGCGGCATCAGCGACTTTCCGCTGCTGGAGCCCGATGACCCCGTCGCCGCCTGGCGCGAGCGGATGCTCGACCTCTACGGTGGCCTCGCCCGTCGCGCGAAGGGCTACCCGGTCTGACGACGCGGTGATGTCGAAACGCGGGCCGGTCGCGCCTGGAGCGCGGCCGGCCCGCTTCGGATCAGATCGCTATTGAAACAGCTTCAAGGCGTTGACCGCGGTTTCGATGACGCCCCAGGCGAGCGGGATGCCGACGAAGCCCCACGCGAGCACGAGCTTGAGGCCGTTATTGGATGCGCTGTTGGACATGATCTTGCCTCGGTTCCGTTAGAGTGCCGCCTCGGCGGCTTCCTCGGCGCGTTCCTCGCTGCTCATGTGATGCTTCTCGTGCACCGCCTGGATGAAGTAGTTGCAGATGAAGCCGACCGCCAGCAGCACGGCCATGACGTACATGGTGATGTTGTAGGCCTGCGCCTTCGCGACGCCATGGTTGAGGTTGTACTCGCGGATGTAGTTGACCAGCACGGGCCCGAATATGCCGGCCATCGACCAGGCGGTGATCAGCATCCCGTGGATGGCGCCGACGTAGCGGGTGCCGAACATGTCGCGCAGATAAGCCGGCACGGTGGCGAAGCCGCCGCCATACATGCTGATGATGACCAGGAAGCACAGCACGAACAGCGTCACGTTGCCGGCCGCTCCCGTCTGCGGCACCATGGCGTAAAGCAGGATGCCGAGAGCGAAGAACACGAAGTAGGTGTTCTTCCGCCCGATCAGGTCGGAGGTCGAGGCCCAGAAGAAGCGGCCCGCCATGTTGAAGAGGCTCATGAGCCCGACGAACCCGGCCGCCGCCACCGGCGTCACGCGGCCCGGGAACATCTCCTGGCTCATTGCGGAGGCCTGTCCCAGCACGCCGATGCCGGCGGTGACATTGAGGCAGAGCACCCACCAGATCAGCCAGAACTGCGGCGTCTTCAGGGCCTGATAGACGTAGACGTTCTGGGTGGTGATCAGCTTCTTCGGCTGCGCCGGCGCCACATAGCCTTCCGGCTTCCAGCCCGGTGCCGGCACGCGCACGATGGTGGAGCCCACCAGCATGAAAATCGTGTAGATGATCCCCATCACGACGAAGGCGCCGCCCACGCCGATATGGGTCGGCGACGAGAACTTGGCCATGAGCCAGACCGAGAGCGGCGAGGCGATGAAGGCGCCGCCGCCGAAGCCCATGATTGCCATGCCCGTCGCCATGCCTGGCCGGTCGGGGAACCATTTGATCAGCGTCGAGACCGGCGAGATGTAGCCGATGCCGAGCCCGATGCCGCCGAGGACGCCATAGCCGAGATAGACGATCCAGATGTTATGCGCCCAGACGCCGAGGGCAGACACGACGAAGCCGCCGCCCCAGCACAGCGCCGCGGCGAACATCGCTTTGCGCGGGCCGCCTTCCTCCACCCATCGCCCCAGCGCCGCGGCGGAAGCACCAAGGACGAAGATGGCGATGCTGAAGATCCAACCCAATTCGGTCAGCTTCCAGTCATCGGGGGCCGACTGCGTGATGCCGAGGAGCCTGGTCATCGGCAGGTTGAACACGCTGAACGCGTAGACCTGCCCGATGCAGAGGTGGACGCAGAGCGCCGCCGGCGGAATCAGCCAGCGGCTGTAGCCCGGCGGTGCGACCGTGTGCTGCCTGTCGAGAAATGAGAAAAGCGCCATGTGCGTTGCCCCGTCTTCGTTGGTCCGTCCCTAGTCATGCCGACAGAGTTCGGGCTCTGCCGATTCGTACCGTGCACACCCGCCGTACCAAACGGCACGCGGGCTCTCGATGCACTGCGGCGTCGTTAACTGAAAGTGACTGTGAAATTCTCGGACGCCCCGTCGCAATTGAGGCACAAAAAGGTCAGATGATCAATTCTCGATAGTCTGTCGCCCCATCGCGGCGGGACTGGGGAGGGTTGTGCGGTGCGGCGGGAAATGGCAGTCAGCTCAAGGCCTCAGGAGCCGATGCGGCCCTCCAGCCACTGCCGCAGCTGCGGCGTCAGCGGTTTCGCCCGACGCGTCGAGCCGTCCATCAGGACCATGACGGACTCGGCCGTGGCGGCGCAGAGGTCGCCCTTGAAAACGCCCTGGCCAACTCGGAAGGAGCTGCGGCCCATCGAGAGCACGCGGGTCCCGATGTCGACTTGGCCGGGATAGAAGAGCTCGGCCCGGAAGTCGATCTCGAGCCGCACGACGACGAAATTGGCGCCGGGACCCGCGAGCTGCAGCTTCTCGTCATAGAGGAAGCTGACCCTGCCGGTCTCGCAGAACGTGGCAAAGACCGCGTTGTTGACGTGGCCCTGGCGGTCGGTGTCGCCGTAGCGCAGCTTGTCGTGCGCCCAGATCGTGTAAGAGCCGCGCTCGGTGGCGGGCGGCAGGGTCCGCTCGGCGCTCTCGCTCATCGCGCTCGGGCCCGCTACTCCGCCGCCGCCTTGCGCGGGGTCTCGATGGCGATGCCGCCGGCGAAAAGCGCATCGATCTCGCTCTCGCTGTAGCCTGCCTCGGCGAGCACCTCGCGCGTCGCGGAGCCGAACACCGGCGGCGTCGAGCGGACGCTCGCCGGCGTGCGCGAGAGCTTCACCGGATTGCCGATGCCCTGATAGGCGCCGTGCTCCACCACCATGCCGCGATGACGGGTGTGCGGGTGCTGCACCACGTCCGGCACGTCGAGCACCGGGCCGCAGGGCACGCCCTTCTCCAGCAGCGTCATCGCCAGCTGCTCGCCGTCGATCGAGGCGAGGCCGGCCTCCAGCTCCTCGCGCAGCGCAGCGCGGTTGACGACGCGGTCGCCGTTGCTGCGGAAGCGCGGATCCTGCACCAGCTCCGGTCGGCCGATCTCGGCGCAGAAGCGCTGGAACTGCCGGTCGTTGCCGACCGCGACGAAGATCCGCTTCGTCTTGGTGCGGAACTGGTCGTAGGGACTGACGTTCGGATGCTGGTTGCCGGTGCGCTTCGGCGCCGCCTTGGAGAGGAACCAGTTGATCGTGTAGGGGTGCAGCAGCGCCACCGCGCTGTCGTAGAGCGTCACCTCGACGAACTGGCCGCGGCCGGAGCGCGCGCGCTCCTGCAGCGCCAGCAGGATGGCGATGGTGGAGTTCATGCCGGTGGCGAGATCGACGACGGGAACGCCGACGCGCACCGGCGCGCCCTCGGGCTCGCCGTTGAGGCTCATGAGGCCGGCCATCGCCTGCACCACGGCGTCATAGCCGGGATAGCCGCCGAGCGGCCCGTCGGCGCCGAAGCCGGAGACGCGACAGTGGATGAGGCGCGGGAAGCGCTGCTTCAGCACCTCCTCGTAGCCCATGCCCCATTTCTCCAGCGTGCCGGTCTTGAAATTCTCCACCAGCACGTCGGCGCTCTCGAGGAGGCGCAGCACCACGTCGCGCCCCTCGGGCTTGGAAAGATCGAGCGCCACGCCCCGCTTGTTGCGGTTGATGCCGATGAAATAGGAGGCGGCATCGCCCTGGAAGGGAGGGCCCCAGGTGCGGGTCTCGTCGCCCTGCGGCGGCTCGATCTTGATCACCTCGGCGCCGTGGTCGGCGAGCATCTGGGTGCAGTAGGGACCACCCAGCACGCGGCTCAGATCGATCACCTTGATGCCGGCGAGGGCGCCGGCGCTGCTGCTCTGGCTCATGGTTCTTCCGTCAGGCTGCGGGGGCGGCGTTCTCGGCGAGGCCGAAGACGCGGGCGGCGAATTGGGGATAGAGGGTCTGCAGCTCCGGCGCAACGGTTCGGCGCAGCAGGTCGAGGGTCTCGGGCTTGGGCGACGGCGTCACCGGCACAGCGGCCGGGCGGTCGAACTCGAAGCCGGTGTTGTCGGCCACCTCCTCGACCGTGTGGCCCGGATGCACGCTCTCGAGAGTGAAGCGGCCGCGCGCCTTGTCGAAGCCGAAATGGCAGAGCGGCGTCACCAGCGCCACCGGCCCGCCGCGACGATAGACGTTGGGCGGGCTGACGCCGGGCGCGCTGATGAAGTCGACTTTAGGCACCAGGGTGCGGCGCGAATGCTCGGTGCGGAACAGGATCACGCGCGGCACCACGAAATAGAGGTAGGCGGAGCCGAAGGAGCCGGGAAAGCGCGCCTTCGGGTGCGCGTAGTCGCCGACCGCCACCAGATTGATGTTGCCCTCGCCATCGATCTGCGCGCCCGAGAGGAAGAACACGTCGATGCGGCCCTGGCCCGCGGCGTCGAAGAGCTCGCGGCCGCCATCGGTGAAGAGATTGTGCTTCGGGCTCTGCTGCAGCGAGACGTGCGGCCGGCCGCCGCCGAGACGCTGCGCCAGGAACGCCGCCGCCGCCGGGATCGGCGAATTGGCGCCGACCGCCACATGCTTCGCGCCGGCGATGAGGCGCAGCACGACGTCGATCAGGATCTCGTCCGGCGCGATGCGCATGGCGTCAGGCCGCGCGGCGCTCGAAGACATAGCGCTGAAGATAGGTCCGGAAACCATCCTCGGTGGCGGCGAGCCGCATGTATTCCTGGATATGGGCGCTGTCCTCGCGATAGCGCGCGCCGAATTTGAGCGGCCAGGCGCCTTTCGGCGCCAGCGCCACCGCCTCGACGTAGAAGGCGGGGATGGTCGAGCCCGCGAGCATCTCGTCCTCGAGGAGATTGCCGTCGCGGATCTCCTCGACGGTGACCACGCTCTTCGCCGAGGCATGCGCCATGGTGAAGAGCTCGCGGCGCCGCCCGACCCAGACATTGCCATGCCGGTCGGCGAAGGGCGCATGGAACAGCGCCACGTCAGGCCGGATCGCCGGCACGATCAGGATCGGATCGTTTTCGCCCAGCGGATTGTCGATCACCTTCCAGTCCGGCCGCACCTTCAGCAGGTCGGAGCCGATGACGCCGCGCAGCGGCAGGAACGGCACGCCCTTCTCCGACGCCTGCAGCGCGGCGTGCAGCACCGGGCAGGTGGCGTCCTTGATCGGCAGCACGCCGGCCTTCGCGGCGGCGGCGAAGCGCGGGCCGGGCCCGAGTTCGCCCATGGCCACCGCCGAGGTCTCGATCTCCGCCAGCGCGCCGGCGCCGATGAGAAGATCCGCCTGCAGCGAGGAGGTCGGCAGCGTCAGCAGGCGAAGCCCGTGCACGCCGCGACGGATGAGCGCGCGCGTCGCCTCCATGGCGACGCCGCTGTAGTCGGGCGGCACCACGACCGTCATGCCGTCCTCGACGACGGCGACGGCGGCATCCAGGGAACGCACGATTTCCACGGCCAAATCCTCCAGCACGCGCGGCTCATGGGAAGCCTAAGTGTCCGGCCGGAGGCCGGCAAGAGCGGATGCAAAACCGTTGCGCTGGCCGCCGCCATCGCCCTACCGTGGCACCCTCGTTTTCAATCGCAAACATTCCCAGGGACGGGCTCATCTCATGCTGAGCGAAACCAGCGGCGACTTTCTGACCTTGCACGAGCTGGTCAAGGGAGCGCGCGAGCGGCTGCCGAACAATATCTGGAACTACCTCATCGGCGCCGCCGATACCGAGACGACGATGCGCCGCAACCGCCTGGCGATCGATTCACTCGCGTTCCGGCCTCGGGTGCTGCGCGACATGTCCGAGATCGACGTGAGCAGCCGCTTTCTCGGCAAGCCGCTGCGCATCCCGGTCGCGCTGGCGCCGGTGGGCTCGCTCGAATCCTTCGATCCCGCCGGCGGCGCCGCGGTGGTGAAGGCGGCGCGCGATTTCGGCGTCACGATGTTCCTGAGCTCGGTATCGAAGCCGGGCCTCGAGGCGACGGCTGCGGCGGCGCCCGACGGGCGCAAGATCTTTCAGCTCTATGTGCGCGGCGACGACGCCTTCGTCGACGATCACGCGAAGCGGGCGATCGCCGCCGGCTATGACGCTTTCTGCCTCACCGTCGACACCGCGATCTACAGCCGCCGCGAGCGCGACATCGCCATCCGCTTCGCCAAACCCTGGCGCCGCGACGTCACCGGCACGGACTATCAGGCGGCGCTGAGCTGGACCCAGGTGAAGCGCTTCAAGGACAAATACGACATCCCGCTCATCCTCAAGGGGATCGCCACCGCCGAGGACGCGGCGATCGCCCTCGAGCACGGCGTCGAGAGCATCTACGTCTCCAACCACGGCGGGCGGCAGCTCGATCACGGCCGCGGCGCGCTCGACGTGCTGCCGGAGATCGTCGCAGCGGTGAAGGGAAGGGCCTCGATCATCATCGACGGCGGCTTCTGCCGCGGCACCGACATCATCAAGGCGGTGGCGCTCGGCGCCGATCTCGTCGCGGTGGGCCGGCTCTATCTCTACGGTCTCGGCGCCGCCGGCCAGGCGGGTGTCACCCGCGTGCTTGAGCTGCTGGAGACGGAGATCCGCACCTCCATGGGCCTGCTCGGCGCGACCAGCTTCGCCGAGCTCGACAAATCCTACCTGCATCCGGCACCGCCGGTGCGCGAGGCGCATATCCACAGCGCCTTCCCGCTCATCGCCGAGGGGTACTGAGCCAGGTCACAGGGGGGCGGAGGTGGCGCCGCGGCTCACCGACATCGTCATCGGCCTGAACGCGGTGGTGATCGCGGTCACCGCCGGCGAGCCGCGCGTCCTCACGGTGCGCCGCGTCACCCATTCTCTCGGCCGCGCCACGGCCAACGAAGCGATCGAGGCGCTGCCCTTCGGCCCCTTCGATCCGGCGGGTCACCGCACGCTGGAGCTGGGGCTGCGCGCCTGGGTCGGCGAGCAGACGGATCTGAGCCTCGGCTACGTCGAGCAGCTCTACACCTTCGCCGATCTCGGCCGCGAGGGCGGCATCTCCGAGGGCGACGGCGCGCGCGTCGTCTCGATCGGCTACCTGGCGCTGGCGCGGGAGGCGAAGCCGGCGGGGCAGGGCGAGGCGCAGTGGATGGACTGGTACCGCTATTTTCCCTGGGAGGACTGGCGGCGCGGCCGCCCGCCGGTGCTCGCCGAGGCGATCCTGCCGGGCCTTGCCGCCTGGGCGCGGTCGGCGGGCGAGGCGGAGGAGCGCCGCCGGCGCGACGAGCGCATCCGCACCACCTTCGGCGAAGCGCCGGCGCGCTGGGACGAGGAGCGCGTGCTCGAGCGCTACGAGCTGCTCTACGAGGCCGAGCTCGTCGGCGAGGCGCGGCGGGACCGTGGACTGCCGCCAGCGGACCAGCTCGCGCTCGGGCAGCCGATGGTGTTCGACCATCGCCGCATTCTCGCCACCGCCATGAGCCGCCTGCGCGGCAAGCTCAAATATCGGCCGGTCGTCTTCGAGCTGCTGCCGCCGACCTTCACCCTGCTGCGCCTGCAGCAGACGGTGGAGGCGCTCGCCGGCATGGGCCTCCACAAGCAGAACTTCCGCCGCCTGGTCGAGCAGGGCGGTCTCGTCGAGGGGATCGGCGAGATGGAGCGCGGCACCGGCGGCCGCCCGGCGGAGAAATTCCGCTTCCGCCGCGAGGTGCTGGTGGAGCGGCCGGCGCCGGGAATGCGATTGCCGGTGGCGCGCCGCGCGGGCCCGCATTAAGCGGCTTGACGATCGTAATGCTCATTCCTAGCATTAGCGATCAATCAGCCCAATTGTGAGGGGCGAGCAGGATGGCGGAAGGGATCGCGAAGAAAGATTTCCTGGTGGTCCATGACTACGGCATGGGCGGCCTGTGGGGCATCTTGCGGGCCCGTTCGGAAGCGGAAATCGAGGCCAGATATCGCGGGCTCAAGGTGGCATGCGGTCGTCCAGCGTGGATGAGCGCGGCCCATTATGCGCGCATCGCCAGAACAAGAAGCTCCGACATCGATGCCGATCCGCCGGATTGGTTGCTGGAGCATGTGAAGGATCGCCAGTGATCGATGCATTCAATCCGTCCACGGTCTGGCAGCCTTTCGGCGCTTTTTCCATGGCCGCCATCCAGGGCGATGGACGAATCGTGCATTTGAAAGGGCAGGTGGCCCTCGACCGCGAGGGCCAAATCGTCGGCAAGGGCGACATGCGCGTCCAGATCCGCCAGGTCCTGGAGAACATACGGGATGTACTCGCGGCGCTGGGCGGACAGATGGAAGATGTACTGTCGCTGACGCATTACGTCACCGATATCCATGCATTCGCCGGTGTCGGCGACATCAGGCGCGAGTTTTTTCGCGCGCCGTATCCGGTCACGACCACGGTGCAGGTGGCGGCGCTCTACGATCTCGCTGTTGTCGTGGAGGTCACCGCCATCGCCGAAATTCCAAGGGACCGGTTCCGGCGGCCGCCTCAGTAGTCGACGTCGATGGTGATCGCGGCGCCTTCCGCCGGCAGGGTGAATTTCGCGGCGTCGAAGCTCGGCACCGAAAGGAACGGCTTCACGTTGTTGGAGAAGAAATAGCCTTCCTCGGGAATGCCGAGAGCCGTGCGGTCCAGCTTCTTGTTGCGGTTCTCATCGTGATAGCCGTTGATCGCGTAGGTGCCGGGTGGCAGGTCGAGCTTGAAGACGACGCTGCCGGCATGAGCGGGCAGCACGGTGTCTTCCTTTATGCTCGAATGGCTCGGCCATTCCGCGGCCGACGCAAAGACCGAGAGGCGGATGTCGCCATGGTCGTTGCGGATATTCTGCACCGTCACCGTGAGCGGCGCCGTCGCCTCGGAGAGCGCCGTGGTCGCCAGGAACAGAAACGCGAGTGCGATCGCCCGCATCAACCGCCCGCCGCGTCGAGCAGCAGCTCGAGCGCCCGCCGCGTCGCGGCGGCGCGCACCGCCGCGCGGTCGCCGGGGAAGACATGGCGCTCGGTGCGCGCCGGCGCGCCTTTGCGGACGATGCCGAAATGCACGAGCCCTACCGGCTTGCCTGGCGTGGCGCCCCCGGGGCCGGCGATGCCGGTGATGGAGACCGCGAGATCGACCGGCGCATGGGCGAGCGCCCCTTCGGCCATGGCCGTCGCGACCTCGGCGCTGACCGCGCCGTGCCGCGCGATGAGCTCCATCGGCACGCCCAGG
>DATKPX010000132.1:0-7882 GCA_035523855.1 Allostellaceae bacterium | reverse complement strand
ACCGATCTTTTCAATACCTGGAACCCGCCCTCGCCGGAGAACTGGCTCGGCACCGACAAGCTCGGCCGCGACATCCTCAGCCGCCTCATCATCGGCGCGCGCACCTCGCTGCTGGTGGCGGGCGCGGTGCTGGCGATCACCCTGGTCGTCGGCGTCATCGCCGGCATGATGGCGGGCTATGTGGGCGGCCGCACGGACGCGGCATTGATGCGCGTCGTCGATCTCACCCTGGCCTTTCCCGAGGTGGTGGTGGCGATCCTGATCGCCGCCATGCTGGGGCCTGGCGTCACCACCGTGATCGTCACGCTGGCCCTGGTGTGGTGGCCGGGCATCGCGCGGCTGACGCGCTCCCTGGTCCTGGTCCTCAGGGAGGAGCCCTTCATCGACGCCGCCATCGTCTCGGCAACGCCGGTGCCGGTCATTCTCTGGCGCCACATATTGCCGAACATATTGGCGCCGCTCCTCGTGCGGGCATCGGTCGGCGTCGGCTTCATCATCATGGCGGAAGCGACGCTGAGCTTTCTCGGCCTCGGCGTCCAGGAGCCGCTGCCGAGCTGGGGCGGCATGATCCGCGACGGCCTGCCGGCCCTGCGCAGCGATCCCTACCTGGCGCTGTTCGCAAGCGTGGCGCTCGGCATCACCATCATCGGCCTCAACCTGCTGGGCGACGGGCTCCGGGACATGCTCGATCCCAAATTGCGCGGGCGATGACGGTGACGCCGGCCCTCCTCGATATCCGCGATCTCAGCGTCGCCTTCCGCACCGAGGCAGGGCCGCGGGAGGTGCTCAGCAAAGTGTCCTTCACCGTGGGGCGCGGCGAGATCCTCGGCATCGTCGGCGAAAGCGGCTCCGGCAAGTCGGTGACCGCGCTGGCGGTGATGCGCCTCCTCGGCAGCGCGGGCACCATCACCGGCGGCAGCGTCGGGCTCGACGGCGCCGACCTCGCCTCCCTCGGCGAGAGGGAGATGCTGGAGATCCGCGGCCGCAAGATCGGCATGATCTTCCAGGAGCCGATGACGAGCCTCAATCCGCTGCTGACCGTGGGCTTCCAGGTAGCGGAGGTGTTGCGCCGGCACCTTGGCCTTGCCGCGCGCGCCGCGCGCGAGCGCGCGAGCTCGCTGCTCGACCGCGTGGGCATCCCCGCCGCCGCGGCGCGCTACGACGATTATCCCCATCAGCTGTCCGGCGGCATGCGGCAGCGGGTGGTGATCGCCATGGCGATCGCCTGCGGCCCGCGCCTGCTCATCGCCGACGAGCCGACGACGGCTCTCGACGTCACCATCCAGGCGCAGATCCTGGCGCTCATCCGCGAGCTTCGCGACAGCGAGGCTTCGGTGATGCTGATCACCCACGACATGGGCGTGATCGCGCGCATGGCCGATCGCGTCGTGGTGATGTATGCGGGCAAGGTGGTGGAGTGCGCGCCGCTCGCCGATCTCTTTACCGCGCCGCTGCATCCCTATACGCGCCTGCTGCTGGCGGCGGTGCCGCCCGTCCGCGCCAAGGCCGAGCGCCTGCCGGTGATTCCCGGCACCATGCCATCGCCGGGCGCCATGCCTGCGGGATGCCGCTTCCACACGCGCTGCCCCGCCGCGCTTCCCGCCTGCCGCGAGCGGTCGCCGGCACTCGAGGCGGTGTCGCCCACCCGGCTCTCGCGCTGCCTGCGCACGCCGGAGTTCCTGGCGGGATCGCGCGGAGCCGCCGCATGACGCCGGTGCTGCGGGTCCAGAACCTCTCGCGGAGCTTCGCGGTGAGCCGGGCCGGCTCGGGCCGGCGGGAGCTGAAGGCGGTGGACGCTGTCAGCTTCGACGTCGGCGAGGCGGAGACGCTCGGCATCGTCGGCGAGAGTGGCTGCGGCAAGACGACGGTGGCGCGCATGATCCTGAAACTCCTGCCGTCCAGCGCCGGGCGGATCGAGCTCGGGGGCCGCGACATCACCCACCTGGACGAGGCCGCGATGCGTCCGCTCCGGCGGGCGATGCATGCCGTCTTCCAGGATCCGCTGTCCTCGCTCAATCCCCGGCTCAAGGTGCGCGACATCGTGGCGGAGCCGCTCCGCTCACAGGGCACCGACCGCCGCGCCGTCGGCGCGCGCGTGCGCGAGATGCTGGAGGTGGTCGGGCTGGCCGCCGAGGCTGGCGAGCGCTTCCCCCACGCGTTCAGCGGCGGTCAGCGACAGCGCATCGCCATCGCCCGGGCGCTGGCGGCGCGGCCGCGCTTCGTCGTCTGCGACGAGGCGACCTCCGCTCTCGATGTCTCCGTGCAGGCGCAGATCCTCAACCTGCTCGCCGACCTGCAGCGCCGCTTCGGCCTCAGCCTGCTCTTCATCTCCCACAATCTCGGCGCCATCCGGCATCTGAGCCACCGCGTCGCCGTGATGTATCTGGGCCGCGTCGTCGAGATCGGTCCGGAGGCGGATATCTTCGACCGCCCGGCGCATCCCTATACGGCGGCGCTGCTGGCGGCGGTGCCGCAGCCGGTCATCGATCAGCCGGCTGCCGCGCCGCTCGCCGGCGAGATTCCGAACGCCTTCGATCGTCCGGATGGCTGCCACTTCCATCCGCGCTGTCCGAAAGCGCAGGCCCGGTGCCGCGTGGAGGATCCGCGCCTGGAGGCGCGCCGCGACGGCCACCTCGTGCGCTGCCATTTTCCGCAGTGAGATCGATGATCGTCGAACGCACGGAATATTTCGCGAAGCCCGGCCTGGCGGAGAAGGTGCTGGCGATCCGCCGCCGAGCATCCGGGGTGCGCCGCGAGCTCGGCCTGCCGGGCGGCCGCATTTTCCTCCGCCAGCCCGGCGGCGATGCCGAAGGACCCGATGTCGCCTGGGAATGCGAATTCGTCGACGCGGCGGCGCAGGCCGCCGATCTCGCGGCGCGCGGCGCCAGCCCCGCCTTCGAGGCGGTAAGGGCCGAGATGACGGCCTGCCTCGCCCGCTTCGGTCGCCACGTCTTCGCCCGCGACGACGAGCCGATCGCCAACGGCATGCGCCCGGTCGCGCTGGATGCCCGTCCGATCGTGCCGCGCGAGATCGTCGTGACCAGCGCCGGGCGCGCGCTCAGGGGCTATTTCTTCTCGCCGCCCGGGCCGGGACCGTTTCCCTGCCTGATCCTCAACCACGGCAGCGGCATCGACAAAGGCAGTCTCGACGTCTGCCGGCCGGGCATGGCGGCGCTGCTGATGTCCTGGGGCGTCGCGTCCTTCCTGCTGCATCGGCACGGCTACGGCAATTCGCCGGGTCCGGGCTGGCGCGAGGAGGTGACGGCGGAATACGGCACGCCCGCCTATGGCGCGCAGATTGTGGCGCGCCTCGATCGCGAGAGCGACGACGTGCTGGCGGCGCTGGAGCCGGTTGCCGCACTGCCGGAGGTGCGGGCCGGCCACATCGGCGTCATGGGCAGCTCCTTCGGCGGCACCAACACGCTGCTGGCGGCATCCAAGAGCTCCCGCTTCACCTGCGCCGTGGATTTCGCCGGCGCCGCCATGAACTGGGAGCCTGTGCCGCAGCTCAGGGAGCATATGCTCGCGGCGGCGCGCCGCCTCGTCATGCCGATCTTCTTTCTGCAGGCCGAGAACGACTACAGCACCGGGCCGACCCGCGACCTGGCGGCCGCGGCGGAGGGACCCGGCAAAGTCGTATGGTCGAAGATCTTCGCCGCCTTCGGCCTGACGCCGCTCGAAGGTCACCTGCTGGAGGGTCAGGGGTCGATGCTCTGGGCGCCGGATATGCGCCGCTTTCTGGAGCGCTACCTGTGACCGCCGGACCCCGCGAGAGCTTCGATGTCGTCATCGTGGGCTTCGGCTTTGCCGGCGGCATCGCCGCGCTCGAGGCGCATGACGCCGGCGCCCGGGTGCTGCTGCTGGAGAAGCAGGCGAGCCCGGGCGGCATCTCCGTCTGCTCGGCCGGCGGCCTCCGCATCACCAACGACGCCGACGCGGCTTTCGCCTATCTCGCTGCCACCAATGCCGGCACCGCGCCCGATGGGGTGCTCCGCGTGCTGGCGGAGGGCATGCGAAAGCTGCCGGAGTATGCGCGCCAGCTCACGGAAGCGGTCGGCGCCCGCCTCGGCCTGCGCGCTTCGCCCGCCAACTACCCCTTCGACGGCTTCCAGAGTTTCGGCTTCGCCTATGTGGACGAGGTTCCAGGCTTCGATCCGGCGGTGGAATTTCCGGCGGTGCGCGGCTCGCCGGCGGGCGCGCGGCTGTTCAAGGTGGTGCTGGAGAACCTGCGGCACCGGCCGAACATCGAGATCCGCCTCGCGAGCCCGGTCGAGCGCCTGATCCAGCAGGACGGCGCCGTCCACGGCGTGATCGTCGGCGGCCAACGCATCGCGGCCAAGCGAGGCGTCATCCTCGCCTGCGGCGGCTTCGAGGCCGCCGCCGACCTGCAGACCAACTGGTGGTCGATCAAGCCCGTGTTGAGCGCCGCCGTGCGCTGCAACAGCGGCGACGGGCTCCGGATGGCGCAGCGCGCGGGCGCCGGGCTCTGGCATATGTGGCACTTCCACGGCTCCTACGGATTCCGCCATCCGGATCCCGCCTATCCCTTCGGCATCCGGGTCAAGCGGCTGCCGGACTGGACACCGGGACCGGGTTTGCGCGAGAACGTCAGCATGAGCTGGATTCTCGTCGACCGCCGCGGCCGCCGATTCATGAACGAGTACGACCCCTATCTGCAGGACACCGGGCATCGCCCGCTGGAGCATTTCGATCCGGCAACCCAAAGCTATCCGCGCCTGCCCGCCCTCATGGTGCTCGACCAGGCCGGGCGTGACCTCTATGCCCTGTCGGCGCCGACCTGGCATGATGCGGAGGTGGCAGCCCGTTTCGGCGGCAGCACGGCGCGCGGTCTCGACGACCTCGTCCTGACGCGCGCGGACAGCATCGGCGATCTCGCCCGCGCCTTCGATCTCGATCCGGACACGCTCGGCGCGACCGTCGAGCGCTGGAACGCCGCCTGCGCCGCCGGCCGGGACGACGAGTTCGGCCGCCCGCCCGGCAGCATGCTGCCGATCCGGAGGCCGCCCTTCTCGGCGGCGTCCGCCTGGCCCATCGTCTCCAACACCCATGGCGGCCCGGTGCATGACGAGGAACAGCGGGTGCTGGACGCCTTCGGCACGCCGATCCCCGGCCTCTATGCGGCCGGCGAGCTCGGCAGCGTCTTCGGCCATCTCTACATGTCCGGCGGCAACATCGCCGAGTGCTTCATCGGCGGCCGGATCGCCGGCCGCGCCGCTGCCCATGCCCCGCTTCCAGCCGACACTCGCTGAGGACGCGCCATGCCGATCCCGTCACTCAATCTTGGCCGCTGCTTCGACGCCGCCGTCTCGCCCGACAAGGTCGCCATCATCGATATCAGCCGCTACGAGCAGCCGATCGAGCTCAGCTATCGCGACTTCGACGCGGAATGCAACGCCGTGGCGCGCGGGTTGCTGCGGCGCGGGCTGAAGCGCGGCGACCGGGTCGGCATTCTCTCCCTCAACCGCTACGAGATGCTGGCGGCTTATTTCGGCACCATGCGGGCCGGCATGGTGAGCGTTCCGGTCTCGTTCAAGCTCGCCGCCGACACCGTCGACTACATCGTGCGCGATGCCGGCGTGAAGGCGATCTTCCACGACCGCGAGCGCGCGTCGCTCTGCCCGCCGGATCTCGCCCGCATCGACTTCGACAGTCCCGACGGCTACGCGGCGCTCAAGGATCCCGGCGCCTTCGAGACGGTCGAGCCGGAGGGGCGCGAGCTCGGCATGATGCTTTATACGTCGGGATCCACCGGACGGCCGAAGGGCGTGCTGCTCTCCCATGAATCCCAGCGCTGGGCGATCGCGAGTCTGCTGAAGCTGTTCGGCGATCTGTCGCATCATCGCTACATCGTCGCGGCGCCGATGTTCCACATGAACGCGACCGTGAGCGTGAAGCAGGCGCTGGCCGCCGGCGCCAGCCTGGTGCTGATGCCGAGCTTCGACGCCAAGACCTATGCGCGGGCGCTCGAGCGCTTCCGCGTCACCTGGCTCACCTCGGTGCCGACCATGCTGGCGCTGGTGGCGCGCGAGCGCGAGCTGATCGGAAGTCTCGACTTCTCGTCGGTGGAGCGCGTCACCATGGGCTCGGCGCCGCTCACCCAGGCGCTCGTCGACAAGGTGCAGGCGATCTTCCCGAAGGCGCTCCTCAACAACAGCTATGGCACCACCGAGGCCGGCCCCTGCCCCTTCGGCCCGCACCCCGACGGCATTCCGCGCCCGCCCGTCGCGGCGGGATATCCGATCCCGGGCTCGGAGGTGGCGCTGCGCGAGGGACCGTCGCCGGACGAGGGCGTCCTCTACATGCGCAGCCCCATGTGCATGGAGGGCTACAACAACCTGCCGGAGAAGACCGCCGAGGTGATGCGGGGCGGCTGGTACCGTTCCGGCGACGTGATGCGCCGGGAGAAGAGCGGCTTCTACTATTTCGTCGGGCGCGCCGACGACATGTTCGTGGTCGGCGGGGAGAATGTCTGGCCCGGCGAGGTGGAGCGGCTGATCGAGCGGCTGCCGGGCGTGCACCAGAGCGTCGTCGTGCCGGTGCCCGACGAGATCAAGGGCGCGCTCCCCTTCGCCTTCGTGGTGCGCCAGCCGGGTGCCGCCGTGGACGAGGCCGCGGTCAAGGCCTTCACCATCGAGAGCGGCCCCGCCTTCGCGCATCCGCGCTTCGTCAGCTTCATCGACGCGATACCGCTTGCCGCCACCAACAAGCCCGACCGCCGGCGCCTGACCGAGGAGGCGACACGCCTTGCCCGCGGGCGGCGTCCGACGGTCGGGGTCAGCTGAGCGAGGAGAGTCCCGATGCGCGCCATGGTGCTGTACGAGCACGGCGGGGTGGAGAACCTCACCTACGAGCGGAACTACCGGGATCCGGAGCCGGGTCCCGGCGAGGTCCTCCTGCGCATGCGCGCCTGCGCGCTCAACTATCACGACGTCTTCACGCGCAAGGGCATGCCCGGCATCAAGGTGCCGCTGCCGATCATCCTCGGCAACGACGCCGCCGGCGACATCGTGGCAGTCGGCCGTGAAGTCACCGGCTTCGCCGTCGGCGACCGCGTGGTGGTGGACCCGATCGAGCGTGCCAGGGGCGGGCTCCTCGGCGAGACCATGGATGGCGGCCTCGGCGAGCTGATCCGCGTTCCCGCCTACATGCTGGTGAAGCTCGATCCGGCGGTGAGCTACGCGGCGGCGGCGGCGCTGCCGGTGGCCTACGGCACCGCCCACAAGATGATGCTGTCGCGCGGCGGCCTCAAAGCCGGCGAGAAGGTGCTGATCCTCGGCGCCTCCGGCGGCGTCGGCACCTGCTGCGTGCAGCTGGCGAAGCAGGCCGGCTGCACCGTCATCGCCTGCGCCTCCAGCGACGACAAGCTCGCGCGCCTGAAGGCGCTCGGCGCCGATATCGGCATCAACTACGCCACCGCCGACTGGGTCGCGGAATGCCGGCGGCTCTTCGGCCGCGCCCATGTCTACGACAAGACCTCGGGCGGCATCGACGTGGTGGTGAACTTCACCGGCGGCGATACCTGGACGAAATCCCTGAAGGTGCTGAAGCGCGACGGGCGGCTCCTCACCTGCGGCGCCACCGCCGGCTACGATCCGCCCGAGGACATCCGCTTCATCTGGACCTTCGAGCTCAACATCATCGGCTCCAACGGCTGGCGGCGCGAGGACGTGACGGCGCTGCTCGATCTCGTCAAGACCGGCAAGCTGACGCCGGCGATCCATCCGCAGCGCTTCACCATCGAGGACGCGCGCGCGGCGATGGCGCTGCTGGACGACCGCGCGGTGATCGGCAAGGTGATCGTGGAGCCCTGATGAGCGATCTCGAGGGCGTGCTGCGGCGGCTCACGGAGTCCGGTGCCTTC
>DATKPX010000131.1:0-5123 GCA_035523855.1 Allostellaceae bacterium | reverse complement strand
GCCGTCGTCGATGGTGCGCAGCGCCTCGTCGAGGAGGGCGTCGTACTGGGCGTTGGAGAAGCGGCCGCGGTTGCCGGCGCCCATGCCCTTCTCCTTATTATATGTCGCCAGCAGGTAGGTCATGTCGTCCGCCGCCTCGTTGGTGGCCGGCGCGCTGCCGATGAACATGAAGCTGAATTCCAGCTTGGCGGCGCGGCCGAAGAAGACCGCCTTCGGGATCGTGTCCACCTTGGTGCGGATGCCGGCGCGCGTCAGCATTTGCGCCACCGCCTCGGCGATCTTGGCGTCGTTGAGGTAGCGGTCGTTGGGTCCGTGGATGGTGAGGCCGAAGCCGCTGGGATAGCCCGCCTCGGCCAGCAGGCGCTTGGCGCCTTCGAGATCGTAGGGCTCCGGCTTCAGCTTCGGCGTGTGGCCGAAGAAGCCTTCCGGCAGGAACTGGTCGGCGGGCACCGCCACGCCTTCCATGATCTGCTTCACCAGCGCGTCGCGGTTGATCGCCTTGGAGATCGCGCGCCGCACCCGCACGTCTTTCAGCGGGTTCTTGGCGAGCGGCTTGCCGTCGAGGTCGGTGACGAAGGGCGAGCTGTCGCGGTCGACGTCGGGCACCACGTACATCACGCGGTTGCCCACCACCTTCCAGAGCGCGATCTTCGCATCGGTCTGCAGCTTGGCGATGTCCGTGCTCGGCACGTAGTTGATGAGGTCGATGTCGCCCGCCAGCAGCGCCGCGGTGCGCGCCGGCGCGCTCGGGATCGGCTTCAGGATGACGCGGTCCCAGGCCGGCGCCTGGCCCCAATAGGACTGGTTCCGCGCCAGCACGAGACGGTCGCCGGGCACCCATTCCACCAGCTTGTAAGGGCCGGTGCCGATGGCGGCCTTGCCGCTGTTGAAATCCTGCGGCGTGACGCCGTCGCCCACTTTGCGGGAGATGATGGCGATCTGCGCCAGCTCGCGCAGCAGATTGGGGAAGGGCGAGTCGGTCTTGACGCGCACCGTGTAGTCGTCCGGCGTCGTGACCTCGGTGATGCGGATGAAGTGGCGGGAGTAGCTGTCCGGGCTGTCGGTCGGCTTGCGTGCCCGGGCGAAGGTGAAGGCGACGTCCGCGGCGGTGAAGGGCGAGCCGTCATGGAAGGTGACGCCGCGGCGGAGCGCGAATTCCCAGGTGGTGTCGTCGACCGCCTTCCAGCCGGTCGCCAGCCCCGGAATCAGCTGGCCCTGGGCGTCGAAGGACAAGAGGTAGTCGTAGAGGTGATCGTCGACCTCCATGTTGGGGTTGAGGTTGTAGTAGTGCGGATCGAGCGTCGTCGCTTCGGCGCCGAGGCCGACCTTCAGATCGGCCGCCGCGCTGGCCTGAAACGGCGTGCTCGCGAGCGCCGCCCAGACGGCGGCGGCCGCGATCGACGTCATCAGCTTTGTCTTCCTACGGAGCATTTTCCCCTCTTTCAGTGATTGCTCTGTCGTTTGGCCATTACGAAGCCCGGTCGGCGGCGCGGCCGCGCTCGGCGAGCACGACGCCGACCAGCACGACGACGGCCAGCAGCGTCAGCAGCGAGGAGATCGCGGTGAGCGTCGGGTCGATCTCGAACCGGATCGTCTCCCACATGCGCTTCGGCAGCGTCGTCGCGTCGGGGCCGCCGACGAAGATCGCGATCACCACCTCGTCGAAGGACATGAGGAAGGCGAAGGCGGCGCCGGAAAGGATCGCCGGCCGGATCGCGGGGATGGTCGCGTGCCAGAGCGCCCACCAGTAATTGGCGCCGAGGCTGCGCGCCGCCAGCTCCAGGGAGGGATCGCTGACCCGGAGCGCCGACAGCACCAGCACGATCACCAGCGGCGTCGCCAAGGTGGTGTGGCCGAGATAGAGCGCGACCGGCGTGCCCAGCAGGTGATAGCCGGAGAAGAGGAAATAGAAGCCCAGCGCCAGCACCACGATGGGCACCACCATCGGCGACACCAGGAAGAGCTCGAGGCTGCGCTTGCCGGGGAATTGCCCGCGCACGATGCCGATCGCCGCGGCGGTTCCCAGCAGCGTCGCCGAGACCATGGTCACGAGGGCGACGCGCAGGCTGAGGAGCGCCGGCTCGTACCAGTGCGCCGAGGTGAAGAAGGTCCCGTACCAGCGCAGCGACAAGCGGCGCGGCGGAAACTCGAGATAAGGCGAGTCGTTGAAGGAAGTGACGACGATCACCAGGATGGGGGCGATCAGGAAGACGATCAGCACCGCGCAGAGGATCCAGAGCGCGGTGCGTCCGCCGCCGGCACGCTCGGCCGTCATCGCGCGTGCTCGCCGCCGGCGCCGACGATCCGGTTCAAGCCCATGAGCCGGCTGAAGGCGACGAAGATCGCGCCCACCACCACCAGCAACACGACGCCGAGCGTCGCGGCGAAGCCCCAGTTGAGGAGCGTGTTGATCATCATGTCGATCATGGTGGCCAGCGTGATCTCGCCCGGGCCGCCGAGCAGCGCCGGCGTCACGTAGAAGCCGATCGCCAGCAGGAAGACCAGCACGCAGCCGGCGGCGACGCCGGGCAGGCTCAGCGGCAGGAAGACGCGGAGGAAGGCGCGGAGGGGTGTGGCGCCGAGGCTGCGGGCGACGCGCACCACCGCCGGATCGATCCGCGACATCGCGCCGTAGAGCGGAAAGATCATGAACGGCAGCAGCACGTGCACCATGCCGACCTGCACGCCGATCATGTTGAAGAGCAGCTTGATCGGGCGATCGAGCACGCCGAGCTGCACCAGCGCCCGGTTGACGATGCCGTTGTTGCCGAGGATGACGATCCAGGCGAAGGTCCGGACCAGGATGCTGGTCCAGAACGGCACCAGCACCAGCGCCGTCAGCAGGCTGCGCAGCCGCGCCGAGGTGGTCGCCATCAGATAGGCGATGGGATAGCCCAGCAGCAGCGCGATCACGGTGACCAGCAGGCTGATCTCCAGCGTGTTCGAAAGCGCGCGGAAATAGGCGGGCTCGCCCAGGAGCTCGCGGTAGAATTTGAGCGTGAAGCCCGGGTCGAAGAAGCTCCAGGAGACGAGCTTGCTCAGCGGATAGAGATAGACCACGAGATAGAAGGCGAGCGCCGGGAGGACCAGCAGGCCCTCCCGGGATCGCCACGGCTTCTCGGCCGTTGGCGGCGTCACGCCGCTGCTCCGCTCCGGCGGCTCAGCCGTTCACCATCCATTTCGCGAAGCGCTCGGCCTGGGATTCCCGCGGCGTCTTGCCGTCGGCGCCGGGCGTCGCCCACCACTCCACGTTCTGCCAGAACTGCTCTTTGATGTTTTGCGGCGAGGTGTTGAGGTCGGCGGCCTGCTCGGCGCTCAGGAACTCGAAGGAGCCGCCGTTGCTGGGGCCGTAGGGTACCCGCTGCGCGATCCCCGCCTGCGCCTTGGCGTCGATCGCCGCGTTGATGAACTCCATCGCGACCTTCTTGTTGCGGACGCCCTTGACCAGGCACCAGTTGTCGGAGGCGAGCTTGCCCTGGTTGTACTCCACGTCGATCGGCGCGCCGCCCTTCTTGGCGGAGATGCCGCGCGGGCCGATCGTGCAGCCGACCGCCGCCTCGCCGGCGCCGATGAGCTGAATCGCCTGCGCGTGGGAAGTGTACCATTTGCCGACCGTCGGCCTCAGCTTGTCGTACATCTTCCAGGCGCGCTCGACGTCGATCGGATAGAGCTTGTCGATGGCGACGCCGTCGGCGAGCAGCGCCACCTCGAGCTGCGGCTCGATGCCGCCCTGGAAGTTGAAGGTGCGCGGGCCCGGAAAGGCCTTGTCGTCCCACACCTCGGCCCAGTTGCGCGGATGCTTCGCTTTCGGCAGCAGGTTGGTGTTGTAGACGATGTTGAAGGAGTAGAGGCGCATGCCGAGCGCGTGCGAGCGCTGCAGCTCCTTCGGGATCTTGTCGAGCTTGGCCTTGTCGACGGCGGCGTAGTCGAGCGGCTCCAGCAGATTGTCCTTCATCAGCGTCAGCACCGCCGGGATGTCGGTGAGGATGACGTCCCAGCTGACGTTGCCGCTCTGCACCATCGCCTTGATCTTGGCGTTCTCCGGCGGCGCGTCGAGCTTGACGGTGAAGCCGGTCGATTTCTCGAAGGCGGGGAAGACGAGATCGCGCAGCGCCTGGTCGTAGTCGCCGCCCCAGCTCACCACCACCAGCTCGCCCTTGTCGGCGCGCGCCGGGCGGATGTGGAAGAACGGACCCACCGCTGCGAGGGCGGCGGCAGTTCCCAGAAATCGACGTCGCTTCATGATACCCTCCTCTGTTATGGGACTTCAGATGGCATTCAGGCGCGCAGGAAGCGCGCGCCCAGGGGATCGAGGCTGAGGCGAATCTCGTCGCCTGCCTTGGCGCGCCGGCTGTCGCGGCTGTTGGGGATCTTCAGGGTGAGCTGCAATCCGCCCTGGGCCTCGACGAAATAGCGCATGAAATCGCCGACATAGACGAGCTCGATGACGCGGGCGGGAATGCCGTCGCCCGGCCGGTCCGGCGGCACGAAGGCCAGGCTCTCCGGCCGCACCACCAGGATGCCGGACTCTCCCGGCCGGATCGCCGTGCCGTCCGTCGCTACCGGCAGGCGCGCGCCTCCGACGGCTGCGAAATGCGCCTGTCGGCCGTCGCTGCCGGCCTCGATGCGGCCCTCGATGAGGTTGGACTCGCCGATGAACTCGGCGACGAAGCGGCTCACCGGCCGCTCGTAGAGATCCTCGGCGCTGCCGAGCTGCTCGATCCCGCCCTGGTTCATCAGCGCGATGCGATCGGACATGGTCAGCGCTTCCTCCTGGTCGTGCGTCACGTAGATGATGGTGACGCCGAGCTCGCCGTGGAGGCGCTTCAGCTCGAACTGCATCTGGGAACGGAGGTTCTTGTCGAGGGCGCCCAGCGGCTCGTCCATCAGCAGCAGGGTCGGATCGAAGACCAGGGCGCGCGCGAAGGCGACGCGTTGCTGCTGGCCGCCCGAGAGCTGGCGCGGCAGGCGCTCGGCGAAGCCGTCCAGGCGGACCAGCCGCAACGCCGCCTTGACCTTCTCCGCGATCTCGCCGTGCGAGCGCCGGCGCATGCGCAGCGGAAACGCGATGTTGTCGAACACCGTCATGTGCGGGAAGAGCGCGTAGTTCTGGAACACCACGC
>DATKPX010000130.1:0-20317 GCA_035523855.1 Allostellaceae bacterium | reverse complement strand
AAGTGTCATACCGTCGTCGTGCCAGAGGGCGTATCGAGCCCTGCAGCCCGACGCGGCATCCGCCGCGACAAATACCGGGCGCCATCAGAGGAGAATTGCTCGTGAAGGGGAAGACCATCCTATTGGCTGGCGCGCTTACCGCGGCGCTCGGCTTCAGCGCGGTCCCCGCGGCGGCGGAGGGGCTCTCCGGCGCCGGCGGCACCGCGATCTATCCCGTGCTCTCGAAATGGGCGGCCCAATACGACACCGCCAACCACATCGCCGTGAACTATCAGGCGATCGGCTCCGGCGGCGGCATCGCCCAGATCAAGGCGAAGACCGTCGACTTCGGCAACAGCGACAAGCCGCTTACGCCTGAAGAGCTCGATGCCGCGGGCCTGATCCAGTTCCCGCAAGTGATCATCTCGATCACCCCGGTGGTGAATCTCGACGGCGTGAAGCCGGGCGAGCTCGCCCTCGACGGCGCGACCCTCGCCGACATCTATCTCGGCAAGATCACCGACTGGGACGCCGCGGAGATCAAGAAGCTCAATCCCAGCGCCAAGCTGCCGCACACCAAGATCTCGCCGGTCTATCGCTCCGACGGATCCGGCACCACCTTCAACTTCACCAACTACCTCTCCAAGGTGAGCCCGGAGTGGAAGCAGAAGGTCGGTGACGACACCTCGGTGTCCTGGCCGGTCGGCGTCGGCGGCAAGGGCAATGCGGGCGTCGCCCAATACGTGAACCAGATCAAGGGCGCCATCGGCTACGTCGAGTACGCCTACGTGATCGAGAACAAGATGACCTACACCAAGATGGTGAACCATGCCGGCAAGACCATCGAGCCGGAGATGGCGGCCTTCCAGGCGGCGGCGAGCAATGCCGACTTCACCAAGGTGAAGAATTTCTACCTGATTCTCACCGACCAGCCCGGCGACAAGAGCTGGCCGATCACCGCGGCCACCTACATGCTCATGCGCAAGGACTACCCGGCGGCGAAGAACACGCCGGTGCTGAAATTCCTCGACTGGTGCCTGAAGAACGGCCAGCAGCAGGCGGAGGCGCTCGCCTACGTGCCGCTGCCGGACAGCGTGGTGAAGCAGATCGAGCAGTCCTGGGCCACCGAGCTCAAGGGCGAGGACGGCAAGCCGATCTGGACCGCCTCGAAGTAGGGCTGAGTATCGCAAGAGGAAGCGCGGGGGCGGGCCAGGGCGGCCCGCCTCCAGCGACCTCGGAAAGGACATTCGCGTGGCGGACATCGCGCTAGATCGGCCGGCCGAGGCACCGCGGGCCCGCGCCTTCGATCAGGTCTTCCAGGGCGCCACCTGGTTCTCCGCCATCTTCATTCTCGCGGTTCTTGCCGCCGTCATCGGCTCCCTGGTGATCGGCGCGCTGCCGGCGTTCATGAAGTTCGGCTGGGGCTTCATCACCAGCGATGCCTGGAATCCGGTAAAGGAGGAGTTCGGCGCCTGGCCGGCGATCTATGGCACGCTCGTCACCTCGGCGGTCGCCATGCTGATCGGGATCCCCTTCGCCCTCGGCATCGCCATCTTCATCACCGAGCTCTGCCCGCCCTGGCTCAAGCGGCCGATCGGCACGCTGGTGGAGCTGCTGGCGGCGATCCCCAGCATCATCTACGGCATCTGGGGCCTCTTCGTCTTCGCGCCCTTCCTGCAGACGACGGTGCAGCCCTTCCTGATCGATACGCTCGGCGACATTCCGATCATCGGAGCGCTCTTCGCCGGGCCGCCGCTCGGCATCGGCATGCTTACCGCCGGCCTCATCCTGTCGATCATGGTGCTGCCCTTCATCACCTCTGTCATGCGCGACGTCTTCGAGACCGTGCCGACGGTGCTGAAAGAGAGCGCCTACGGCATCGGCGCCACCACCTGGGAGGTGGTGTGGAACATCGTGCTGCCGACCACCAGGGTGGGTGTCATCGGCGGCATCATGCTGGGTTTGGGCCGCGCCCTTGGCGAGACCATGGCGGTCACTTTCGTGATCGGCAACGCGCACCGCATCAACGCGTCGTTGCTGGCGCCGGGCACCACCATTTCGGCCTCGCTGGCCAACGAATTCAGCGAGGCGGTGGGAGATGTCTACAAGGCCTCGCTCATCGGTCTGGGATCCGTCCTTTTCGTCATCACCTTCCTGGTGCTCGCGGCGGCGAAATACATGCTGATCCGCCTGCAGCGCCAGGCCGGGACGTGACGCCATGAGCCCCTACGCCAAGCGCCGCGCCACCAACGCCGTGGTCCTCTCGCTCTCGCTGGCGGCGACCGCGATCGGCCTGCTGTGGCTCGGCCTCATCCTCTGGACCCTGCTCTGGCACGGGCTCGGCGCCATCAATCTCGATCTCTTCACGCTGCAGACACCGGCGCCGAACAGCCATGGCGGCCTCAGCAACGCGATCTACGGCAGCATCGTCATGACCGTGGTCGCCACGATCGTGGGCTCGCCGATCGGCATTCTGGCGGGTACCTTCCTTGCCGAATACGGCCGCCACAGCCCGGTCGCGCCGGTGATCCGCTTCATCAATGACATCCTGCTGAGCGCGCCGTCCATCATCATCGGCCTCTTCATCTACGATCTGATGGTGATCCCGATGGGCGGGTTCTCCGCCTGGGCAGGCGCCATGGCGCTCGCCATCCTGGTGATCCCCGTGGTGGTCCGCACCACCGAGGACATGCTGAACCTGGTGCCGAACAGCCTGCGCGAGGCCGCCGCCGCCCTCGGCACGCCGAAATGGAAGGTGATCGTCATGGTCACCTACCGGGCCGCGCTGCAGGGCATGCTCACCGGCGTCATGCTGGCGGTGGCGCGCATCTCCGGCGAGACGGCGCCGCTGCTCTTTACCGCCCTCAACAACCAGTTCTGGGATCAGGGCGGCATCCTGCATGCCATGGCCAACCCGATGGCGAATCTGCCGGTGGTGATCTTCCAGTTTGCCCTCAGCCCCTATCAGGACTGGCAGAGTCTCGCCTGGGGCGGCGCGCTGCTCATCACCGCCACCATCCTGATCCTCAACATCTCCGCCCGTCTCCTCGTCAGCTGGAAGGGCTTCGCAAAATGACCGATACTTCCTCCACCACGTCTGGCTCGTCAGAAGCGCGCCGGCCGATCCCCTTCTCGCCGATGCCAAGGAGCCCGATCGTGGTCGAGCCTGCCAGCACCGCACCCGCCGCTTCGGGGCACGCGCCCCACCTGGCGCCGGCGGCGCCGACGCCGGTGGTGGTGCCGGCCGAAGCGGAGAAGATCCAGATCCGCGACCTCAACTTCTATTACAAGAAGTTCCACGCGCTCAAAGGCATCAACCTCAGCCTCTACGACAAGCGGGTGACTGCCTTCATCGGGCCTTCCGGCTGCGGCAAGTCGACCCTGCTGCGCATCCTCAACCGCATCTACCAGCTCTATCCCGATCAGCGCGCGGTGGGCGAGGTGGTGGTGGACGGTCGCAACATTCTCGACCCCGGCATCGACCTCAACCTGCTGCGCGCCAAGATCGGCATGGTGTTCCAGAAGCCGACGCCCTTCCCGATGTCGATCTACGACAACGTCGCCTTCGGCATCCGCCTCTACGAGAAGCTGTCGGCGACCGATCTCGACGAGCGCGTGGAGTCGGCGATCCGCCGCGCCGCGCTCTGGGACGAGGTGAAGGACAAGCTGAAGCAGAGCGGCCTCAGCCTCTCCGGCGGCCAGCAGCAGCGGCTCTGCATCGCCCGCGCTGTCGCGGTGAAGCCGGAGATCCTGCTGCTCGACGAGCCCGCCTCGGCGCTCGACCCGATCTCGACCCAGCGCATCGAGGAGCTCATCACCGAGCTCAAATCCGACTACTGCATCGTCATCGTCACCCACAACATGCAGCAGGCGGCGCGCAGCTCCGACTACACCGCTTTCATGTATCTGGGCGAGCTCATCGAGTTCGACAACACCGAGAAAATTTTCACCCACCCCAAGAACAAGCGGACCGAGGATTACATCACCGGCCGCTTCGGTTGAGGGACGGAGGGATGCCGATGGTCTCCGAGCACATCATCAAGAGCTACGACGAGGAGCTGCGCCGCCTCGACAACGCCATCACCCAGATGGGCGGTCTCGCCGAGACGCAGCTCGCCACCGCGATCGAGGCGGTGGTGAAGCGCGACAGCCGGCTCGCCACCGAGGTGGTGGAGGCCGACGCCCGCGTCGACCAGCTCGAGCATGACATCGAGCAGCTGGTGCTGCGCCTGCTGGCGCTCCGCCAGCCGATGGCGGTCGACCTGCGCCAGATCCTGGCGGCGCTCAAGACCTCGAGCGACCTCGAGCGCATCGCCGACTATGCGGCGAACGTCGCCAAGCGGTCGATCGTGCTGAACCAGGCGCCGCCGGTCCGGCCGGCCTTTGCCATCCCGCGCATGGGCCGCCTCGGCCAGGCGATGATCAAGGACGTGCTCGACGCCTATGTGGAGCGCGACGCCGACAAGGCGTTGGTGGTCTGGGCGCGCGACGAGGAGCTCGACGAGATGTACACGAGCCTCTTCCGCGAGCTTCTCACCTATATGATCGAGGATCCGCGCAACATCACCTCCTGCACGCATCTCCTCTTCATGGCGAAGAACATCGAGCGCATCGGCGACCACGCCACCAACATCGCCGAGACGCTCTATTTCATGGTGAACGGCACGACGCTGCAGCAGGTCCGCCCGAAGGGCGACCGCACCAGCCTGGCGGCGGCGCCGGCGGCGCCGATCGAGATCACCCGCAACGGTGCCAGCGAGCCGGAGCCTAGCAAGCAATGAAGCCACACATCCTCGTCGTCGAGGACGAGCCGGCGCTTGCGACCCTCTTGCGCTACAACCTCGAGAAAGAGGGTTTCTCGGTCGCCGAGGCGCATGACGGCGAGGAGGCGCTGCTGCAGCTCTCCGAGCGCACGCCCGACGCGGTGCTGCTCGACTGGATGCTGCCGCAGGTTTCCGGCCTCGAGATCTGCCGGCGCATCCGCCGCACGCCGGAATGGCGCGGCCTCCCCGTCATCATGCTGACGGCGAAGGGCGAGGAGGCGGACCGCGTGCGCGGTCTCGAGGGCGGCGCCGACGATTATGTGGTGAAGCCCTTCGGCGTGACCGAGCTGGTGGCGCGCCTCAAGGCGGTGATGCGCCGCGCGCGGCCCTCGGTCGGCGCCGAGACGCTGCGCTACGCCGATCTCGCCATGGATCTCGCCAGCCACCGCGTCAGCCGCAACGGCAGCTCGGTGCATCTGGGGCCGACCGAGTTCCGGCTCCTCCGCGTGCTGCTGGAGCGGCCCGGCCGCGTCTTCTCGCGCGAGCAGCTCCTGGACGCGGTCTGGGGCCGCGAATCCGAGATCGAGCCGCGCACCGTCGACGTCCACATCCGCCGGCTCCGCAAGGCGCTCAACGACGGCGGCCGCCGCGACCTCATCCGCACCGTCCGCGCGGCCGGATACGCGGTCGATCAGGCGGGGCGGTAGGGACCCGCGGCACCGCTAAAATACGCCCAAAATACGGGCGCTTCTTAAGGGCTCATACACCGGCAGGGGGTAGCTTCCGCCGACCTTGTCGGAGGGGAGCCCTATGGTCGCACAAGCCTGGGATACGGGACCGGTGAAGGTTCCGGTGATGGCGACGATCCGCGAAGCGTGTGGCCAGGTCTTCGGCCGCTTCGGATTCTTCATCAGCCTCGCCCTGATGCCGGCGCTCGCGGTGCTCGTGCTTCGCCTCGCGATCGCCGCCAAGTCCTTCGCCGCGGCGCCCGATCTCGCCGGCGGCCATCATCCCGCCGGTGTGCCGTGGTGGCTCAGCCTGCTGGTCAGCATCGTCTCGGTGCTGATCTACAATATCTTCCTGGTGCGCTGGCACCAGACGGTGCTCTACGGCGCGCCGCGCGACTACGGCTCGCCGTCCTTCCTCCAGAGCTACCGCCGTTTCGTGCTCTACAGCCTCATCACCTATGGTGTGATCCTGGCGCTGCTGATCGGCGTCGGCGCATCCTCGCTGGTTGCTGCCGGGTTCTCCGCCTTCGGTCTCTCGCGGGCCGGTCTCGGCGGGCTCGCCATCGGCGCCGGTATCGGCCTCATCGGCGTCAGCGTCTGGCTGCTGCGCTGCGCGCTGATCTTTCCCTCCGCCGCCTACGGGCAGCCGCTGGGCTTCGGCGAGGCGTGGCATCGCATGCGCGGCAATGCCTGGCGCTTCCTCGGCGCCTCCCTCCTGGTGGCGCTCATCCTGTTCGGGGTGACCTTCGTGCCGAGCTTCGTCATCGGCGTGGTCGATGGCTTCGCCAAGGCGCTCACCAAGCACGCCGGCGGACCGTCGCCCAGCTTTCTGATGGTGACCATGGTGGTCCGCCTCTTCGTCGACGTGGCGGCCGCCTTCATCGGCATGGCGCTGGGCGCCTCGACGCTGTCGATCTTCTATCGCCGGATCGTGCTGCGGTCGCCAAACTAGATCTTCCGCGTCGCCCGCAGCACCTCGTGCTCGTCGGGGTGGGCGGAGATGGTGAAGCCGAGCTCGCGGCACATCTTCAGCATCGGCTCGTTCTCGCGCAGCACGTTGCCGAAGAGCTCCTCGAGGCCGCGCGACTGCGCCGCCTCGATCAGCTTGGTCATCAGCAGATAGCCCAACCCGTGGCCCTTGACGTCGCTGCGGACCGCGACCGCGTATTCCGCCCGCTCGACATCGGGATCGGCGGCGAAGCGGGCGACGCCCCAGATCACGTGGGGCTCGCGCACCGGCCGCGCCACGATCGCCACCTCGCGGTCGTAGTCGATCTGGCTCAATCGCGCGGCGAGCTCGTGGGATAGCTGCTTCATCGGCGCGAAGAAACGCAGCCGCTGATCCTCCGCCGACATGTGATCGACGAGGTCGATGATGCCGGGCTCGTCCTCGGGCCGTACCGGCCGCAGCAGCACGGGCGTTCCGTCCGGCAGCCTGTCCTCGCCCTCGAGCTCGCGCGGATAGGGCCGGATGGCGAGCCGCTGGTCGCCCGACACCTGGGCGCGGCGCACCCGCACGCGCGCGTCGAGGGCGATCACGCCCTTGGAATCCGCCAGCAGCGGATTGATGTCGATCTCCGAGATCTCCGGCCGGTCGGCGACCAGCTGGGAGAGCCGCAGCAGAACGTCGCCCACCGCATCCACGTCGACCGCCAGCTCGTTGCGATAGCCCTGCATCAGCTTCCAGACGCGGGTGCGCGCCATCTGCGCGCGCGCCAGCGCCATGTTGAGCGGCGGCAGCTCCAGCGTGGTGTCCTTCAGCACCTCGACCGCGGTGCCGCCCTGGCCGAAGAGGATGACCGGACCGAACAGCACGTCGTCCACCACGCCGGCGATGAGCTCGAGCGCGCCCGGCCGCTTCACCATCTCCTGCAGGGTGAAGCCCTCGAGGCGGGCGTCCGGCCGCGCCGCCGAGGCGCGGGCCAGCATCGCGACGCACTCCTGGTGCACGCGCTCGGGCCGGCCGAGATTGAGGGCGACGCCGCCGATGTCGCTCTTGTGCTGGATGTCCCGCGAGCGGATCTTCAGCACCACCGGCTTGCCGAGCTCGCGGGCGATCTTGGCGGCCTCGTCGGGAGTGGCGACCACGAAGGTCCGGACCTGCGGAATCCGATAGGCCGCCAGCAGCGCCGCCACCTCCTCGGGCTCCAGCCACTCGCGCCCCGCCTTCAGCACCGCGCCGACGGTGCGCTCGGCGGCGCCGAGATCGGGCTTGAAGCCCTCCGGCCGGAGCGCCGGCGTCTCCAGCAGCAGCGTCTGGTTGCGCCGGTACTGCACGCGGTGCATGAAGCCGCGGATCGCCCGGTCCGGCGTGTCATAGGTGGCGATATGCGCGTCCGCCAGCAGCTTGCGCGCCGGCGCGGCGGCGTATTCGCCGATCCAGTTGGTGATCACGTTGCGGCCCGAGAGGCGCCCGCTTGCCGCCTGCACCGTCTCGATCACGCCGCGGGCGCAGTCGCTGGGGTTCTGCAGCGCGGTCGGGCAGTTGATGACCAGGAAGGCGTCGCTGTTGGGATCCTCCAGCAGGATCTCCAGCGCCGCCTTGTAGCGGTTGTGGTCGGCGTCGCCGACGATGTCGATGGGATTGCCGTGGCTCCAGGTGCGCGGCAGCACCTTGTCCAGGCGCTCCCTGGTGGCGGCATCGATCGTCGCCAGCGTGCCGCCCAGCTCGATCAGCATGTCGGTGGCGAGCACGCCGGGCCCGCCGCCGTTGGTGAGGATGGCGAGGCGGTCGCCGGTCTGCGAGCGGGTCTGCGCCAGGGTCTCGGCGGCATCGAAGAGCTCCGCCATGTCGCGCACCCGCAGCATGCCGGCGCGGCGGAAGGCGGCGTCATAGACCTTGTCGGAGCCGGCGAGCGAGCCGGTATGCGAGGCGGCGGCCTTGGCGGCCGCTGCGGAGCGGCCGACCTTCACCACCAGCACGGGCTTGCGGCGGGCGGCGGCGCGCGCCGCCGACATGAATTTCCGCGCCGAGGTGACGCCCTCCATATAGAGGAGGATCGCCCGCGTCGCGGCGTCGTCGCCGAGATAGTCCAGCATGTCTCCGAAGTCGACATCGGCCATGTCGCCCAGCGAGACGACATGGGAGAAACCGATGCCGCGCGGCGCCGCCCAGTCGAGCATCGCCGTCACGATGGCGCCCGACTGGCTGACGAAGGCGAGGCCGCCGCGTGTCGGCGACAGATGGGCGAAGCTCGCATTGAGGCCGGCGCCCGGCACCATCACGCCGACGCAATTGGGACCGACGACGCGCAGGAGGTGCGGCTTGGCGGCGGCCAGGATCAGCTGCTGCAGCGCATGGCCCTCGGACCCGAGCTCGCCGAAGCCCGCGGTGATTACGATGGTACCCTTGGTGCCGCGCGCGCCAAGCTCGGCGACGATGCCGGGCACGGTGGCGGGCGGCGTCGCGATGACGGCGAGATCCGGCACGCTCGGCAGGCTCGCGATGTCGCGCGCGACCGGCAGCCCGCCGATCTCCTTATATTTGGAATTGACCAGCATCAGCGGGCCGGTGAAGCCGCCGCTGCGCAGATTGGACAGCAGCACGGAGCCGACCGTCTGCGGTCGCGGCGTGGCGCCGATGACCGCGACCGAGCGCGGCTTGAACAAGCGGTCGAGGTTGCGAACGGACATGTTAACTCTCCGGCCTCTTGCCGACGCTACGCGGGCTGCGGGTCAACCGTGTGGCAGGACGCGAGCGACCCCTTCGGCCCGCCGGCCGACCTCACCCCACTAAGATGACGCGAATCCGAGGATTGTGAATGGCGGCCCGCCGACAATCCGCGGCGTCAATGGCCGGAGCTGCCGTTATCCGTGTAACCACCCGCCGGCCGCGGCGCGGGACGGGATGAGCCGCCGCCGAAGAGGCGGCTGAGCCAGCCGCCGAGGCCCGAGCCCGAGGATTCCGCGTTGCCCGATGCGGCGATCACCGCCGGCGCGGTCGGCAGCGGCCGGGGTGCCTGCCCTTTGGTCGCCTCCAGCATGAAGGCGCGCCAGGTGCGCGCCGGCAGGCTGCCGCCGGTCACCTTGTTCATCGGGCTGTTGTCGTCGTTGCCGAACCAGACGCCGGCGACGAGATCGGCGGTATATCCCACGAAGAGCGCGTCGCGGTAGTCCTGGGTGGTGCCGGTCTTGCCGGCGGCGGGCCGGCCGATCTGCGCCGCCTTGCCGGTGCCGTGCTCGATGACGCCCGACAGCAGCTGGTTCATCTCCGCGTCGATCTCCGGCGAGATCAGCTGGCCCGGCCCCGAGCCGCTGCGGCGGTAGATGATGGTGCCGTTGCTGTCGCGCACCTCGACGATGCCATAGGGCCAGGCGCCGGTACCGCCATTGGCGAAGGTGGCATAGGCGGCGGTCAGCTCCATCAGCGATACCTCGCTGGTGCCGAGCGCCAGGCTCAAGTCGCGGCCGAGGTCGCTGGTGATGCCGAGCCGATGCGCCGTCGCGATCACGTTGTCGATGCCGGCGCGCTGCAGCACCTGGACGGCGACGGTGTTGAGGGATTCCGCCACCGCTTCCGAGACGGTGACGTCGCCGAAATACTTGTTGCCGAAATTGTGCGGCTGATAGTCGCCGAAGCGCACGGGCCCATCGACGAAGTGATCGCCGGGCGTGATGCCGCGCTCCAGCGCCGTCAGGTAGACGAAGGGCTTGAAGGAGGAGCCCGGCTGGCGCAGCGCCTGGGTCGCGCGGTCGAACTGGCTCTCGATGTAGTCGCGCCCGCCGACGAGGGCGCGCACCGCGCCGTCCGGCGTCATCGCGACGAGCGCGCCCTGGCTCGCCTCCGACTTCTCGCCGTCCTTGGCGAGGGTGTCGTTGACGGCGTGCTCCGCCGCGTCCTGCATGCGCGGATCAAGCGTGGTGGTGATGACGAGATCGCGATTGCCGGAGCCGGTGAAGCTCGTCACCTGCTCCGCCACCCAGTCGGCGAAATAGCGGGTGCCGGCGCGGATCGGGATGACGCGGGCGAGCTGGGTACGCTGGCTCTCGGCGGCATCCGCCTGCGGCTGGGTCAGGTAGCCGGCATCCACCATGTTCTCCAGCACCTGGTGTGCGCGGGCGCCGGCGCGGGCGCGGTCGGCGGCCGGGCTGAAGCGGGTGGGCGCGCGCAGCAGGCCCGCGATCACCGCCGCCTCGTAGAGCGAGAGGTCCTTCGCCGGCTTGTTGAAGTAGCGCCGCGCCGCCGCATCGACGCCATAGGTGCCGGCGCCGAGATAGACGCGGTTGAGGTAGATCTCCAGGATCTGGTCCTTGGTGAAGCGGTGCTCCAGCCAGAGCGCCAGCAGCATCTCCTGGATCTTGCGCTTGAAGGTGCGGTCGGGCGTCAGAAACAGGTTCTTGGCGAGCTGCTGCGTCAGCGTGCTGCCGCCCTGCACCACATGGCCGGCGCGCAGGTTGATGAAGGCGGCGCGGGCGAGGCCGATGGGATCGATGCCGAAATGGCTGTAGAAGCGCCGGTCCTCGGTGGCGATCACCGCCTGCGGCAGGTATTTCGGCACTTCCTTGATGTGGATGGGCTCGCCGAAGAGATCGCCGTAGGTCGCCAGCAGCGAGCCGTCGGCGGCGAGCAGCGTGATGCTGGGCCGCCGCTCGGCGACGCTGATATCGGCCGTGCTCGGGAGGGTGAGGGCGAAGTACCCCAGCACCAGCGAGACGGCGATCACCAGCCAGAGCGCCGCCACCGCCCCCCAGCGCAGGAAGAAGTAGAGCCGGGGATGGCCTGCTTTCGCGCCCTTCGGCGGCTTGCGCGGGCCGGGCTCGCGCCGCGAAGGCCGCGCCGGGCGCTCGCCGGGTTCGGCGCGGAGATCGTCTGAGTTGCGCTTCGCCATGGGATTGGGTGCCGAGCTTCTATCACAAAGCCGCGCGCGGCGGCAGGTTTCTGTGGGGTGTTTCGGCTCCGGCGCGCCACAGAAAAGTCATAGTTTCCAGCGCGCAAGCGGTGCGCTGCTGGTATGGTGCGTCCTTCGACTTGGCCGCTGCGCGGCCGGCTCAGGGTGAGGAGGTTCTCAAACCGGCCTCGTCCCGAGCCGCGCGCCCGTGGCGCGCGAGTCGAAGGACGCACCCCGCCGCCGCCGCGAGTCCCTCGACCCGATGATCCCCGCACTCCTGATCTTCATCGGCACCTATGCGGTGGTGGCGCTGGGTCGCCTGCCGGGGTTCCGCCTCGACCGCGCCGGCGCCGCCCTCATCGGCGCGAGCCTGATGGTGGGCGCGGGGGTGCTGAGCCTCGAGGAGGCCTACCGCGCCGTCGACCTCAACACGCTGGTGCTGCTGCTCGGCATGATGATCCTGGTCGCCAATCTGCGCCTCGCCGGCTTCTTCGCGCTCGCCGCGCATCGGGTGGCGCTGCACGCGCGCCATCCGCTGATGCTGCTCGCCGGCATCATCCTGGTCTCGGGCGTGCTCTCCGCCTTCCTGGTGAACGACACCGTCTGCCTGATGCTGACGCCGCTGGTGGCGGAACTCACGGTGGGCCTCCGGCGCAATCCCGTGCCCTACCTGCTGGCGGTGGCGATGGCCTCGAACATCGGCAGCACCGCCACCATCACCGGCAATCCGCAGAACATCATGATCGGCAGCTTCTCCGGCATTCCCTACGCCGAGTTCGCGGCGGTGCTGTCGCCGGTGGCGGCGATCGGGCTGCTGCTGCTCTTCGCCCTGCTGCTGCTCAGCTTCCGGCGCGAGTTCCTGGACGGGGCGCGGCTCGAGGCGAGCCTGCCGCGGCCGCGGGTGCGCGGCGCGCTGCTGGCGAAGTCGCTCGCCGCCACGCTGATCGCGGTCGCCTGCTTCTTCGCCGGCGTGGCGCCGGCCAAGGTCGCGATCATCGCCGGCGCGCTGCTGCTGCTGACGCGGCGCCTCAAGCCGGAGCGGGTCTATCGCGAGATCGACTGGGCGCTGCTGCTGCTCTTCGCCGGCCTCTTCATCGTGGTGGCGGGGATGGAGAAGGCGGCCTTCACGCCCGCGGTGCTGGCCGCCGCCCACCGCATCGCGCTCGACGAGCCGCCGGTGCTGGCGCTGGTCGCGGCCGTCCTCTCCAACATCGTCAGCAACGTGCCGACCGTGCTGGTGCTGAAGCCCTTCGTGGCGGCGCTCGCCGATCCCGAGCGCGCCTGGCTTACCCTCGCCATGGCCTCGACACTCGCCGGCAATCTCACCATCGTCGGCTCGGTCGCCAACCTGATCGTGGTGGAGCGCGCGCGGCGCCTTCGCATCGAGATCGATTTCTGGAGCTATCTCCGGATCGGCGTGCCGGTGACGCTCGCCACCATCGCCGTCGGCGTGTGGTGGATGGGATGAGCGCTTTCTGCCAAGATCGCCGGGCCCTGGAGGGGAGAGTGATGAGCGACAGCGGAGCGCGCGAGCGGCAGGTGACCTGGAGCGATCCCGGCGCGCTTGCCGAAGCCGGACAGCGGATGAGCGGATTGGACTGGCTTGACGCCATGCGCCGGGGCGATCTGCCGATGCCGCCGGTGGCGGCGCTGCTCGGATTCCACGTCACCGAGGTGGAGGAGGGGCGCGTCGCGATGGTGCTGACGCCGGCGGAATATCATTACAACCCGATCGGCGCCGTCCATGGCGGCGTGATCGCGACGCTGCTCGATTCGGTGATGACCTGCGCGGTGCAGAGTCGGCTGCCGGCGGGGCAGGGCTGCACCACCCTCGAGATCAAGGTGAACTATCTGCGCGGCGTCGTCACCGCGACGGGGCCGGTCACCGCCGAGGGCCGCGTCCTCCATCTCGGCCGCAGCACCGGCATGGCCGAGGGCACGCTCACCGACGCCGCCGGCCGCCGCTACGCCCACGCCACCACCACCTGTATGATCCTCGGCGGGTAGAGGGAGGGAACCGATGATCCTGGTGGGCATGCTGGATTCGCCCTTCGTGCGGCGCGTCGCGGTGACGCTCCATCACTATGAGCTGCCCTTCACCCGCGAGGCGCTCTCCACCTTCGGCGATTTCGACCGCATGCTGGAGACCAATCCGCTGGGCAAGGTACCGGCGCTCCGCCTCGATGACGGCAGCGTGCTGGTGGACAGCTCCACCATCATCGACTACCTCGACGGGCTGGTGCCGGCGAAGGAGGCGCTGACGCCGCGAACGGGCGCCGAGCGCCTGGCGGTGCAGCGCGTGGTCGCGGTGGCGCTGGGCCTCGCCGAGAAAGCGGTCGAGTACCGCGGCGAGGCCGTGCGCCGCCCGAAGGAGAAGGTGGTGGCCGAGAATGTCCAGCGCATCCAACGCCAGATCGCCTCGGCGCTCGCCTGGCTCGAAGCGCGCGCCGCCGGCGAATGGCTCGCCGGCAAGCGCATGACCCAGGCGGATGTCACCGCCGCCATCGCCCTCACTTTTCTCCGCAACAAGAATCCCGAGCTCGATCCCGCGGGCGCGCATCCGCGGCTCGCGGCGCTGGCCGCGCGGGCGGAGGCGCTGCCGGAATTCCGCGCCGCGCCCTTCACTGTCGAGTAAAGCATTTCCGCCGAAGTGGATGCCGGTTCGGCGCAGAAATGCGGCGAAAATAAAAATCAGGCCGGCGTCGGCCGGCCGACGCGCCGGTAGCAGGCGGCGAAGAGAGCCAGCAGCACCAGCGGCATCAGCGGCAGATGCGCGAAACGCGCCAGCGGCGCGCCCAGCAGGGGCGCCGCCCAGGCCAGCACCAGCGCGCTCCGCAAGCCCGGCTGCCAGCCCGAGCGCAAGCCGTCGGTGGTCAGCAGCGCGATCGGCACCGCCAGCACCACGAGATCGTAGTCGTAGAGGAAGGGCGAGATGAGGACGCTCGCCGCGACCGCAAGCGCCGCGCGCCGCTCCAGGCTGCCGTGTCGCCAGGCGAGCAGCGTCAGCACCGCGACCGCGGCGGCGACCACGGCGTGCAGGAAATAGGCGGCGGCGACTCCGGCACCCAGCAGACGCGCTGCCGCGAAGACGCTTACCATCTTGTCCCAGGGCAGCGCGCCGCTCTCGAGATAGAAGCGCGCCACCGCGAGATGGGCGAGGAAGCGCTGCCAGCTCTCGATGCCGAAAGCCGCCGCCGAGACTGCGGCGATGAGGAACGTGCTGGCGATGGCCGCGGCGAGGCTGCGCCAATAGCCTCCAGCCAGCAGCAGGAAAGGCAGCAGCAATCCCAGCTGCGGCTTGTAGCTGAGCAGGCCCAGCAGCGCGCCGGCGAGGAGCGGCCGCCGCTCCAGCAGCAGCAGCCCGCCGCCCAGCAGCGCCGCCGAGAGGAATCCGTTCTGGCCGCCGAGCGCATTCACCAGCACGGCGGTGAAGGCGAGGGCCGGAACGAGGACGCGCCGGTCCGGCAGGATGCGGTAAATGAGCCAAAGATAGAGCGCAAGCGTTGCGCCGACGAAAACGGCGAGCGCCACGAGATACGGCAGCAGCCCCAGCGGCAGCAGCAGGAGCAGGAAGCTCGGCGGATACTGCCAGGGGAAATGCTGGGCGTTGGCGGGCACCGCCGCCTGCTCGGCGGCGAAGATGCGATCGGGATCGTAGGTCGCGGACGCCTCGCCCGCGAGCGCCATGCGCGCGGCCGAATAGAAGGTGATGAAGTCGGCGCCGAGCGGCTTGCCCTGCGGGTCGATGAGGTCGCGGCTCATGGCGATCCAGCCCGCGCCGAGGACGATGGCGAGCGCCAGCACCAGCCGCGGATAGGCCCGGACCCGCGCCGCGGTAATCCAGCCCTCGCCGCCCTCGATCATCCGTGCTCCCCCTGCCGCCAGCCAGACTATGCCGGCCCCTGGCCGATTGCCGGCACAATGAATAACCTATTGATATAACAAGAGATTAAAAATCGTTCATGCGTCAGCGGCCGGCGGCCCTTGGCCCCTTGCCGGATCGGGGGTATGGTGCCGCCCGATACTCCCGGATGCGGTTTGGCGAGGTAGCGATGACCCTCGGATATCTGCGGTTTGCGGTGCTGGCGGCGGCCCTCGTGGCAGCGGCGCCCGGCGCCTACGCGTTCCAGATCGTCGGCCCGAGCCAGCCGGGCGGCGTCAGCGGCTCCAACTTCACCGATCCCGACCAGAAGACCGATAACCTCGCGAACAGGTTCCAGTCCGGCGACAGCGCCAACACGAAGACGCTGCACTTCGGCAGCACCACGCTGCAGTTCGGCGGCGGCGCCACGGACAATTACGGTCCGTCGCCCTTCGTGCGCGACCGCTTCCTGTCGAATCCCTCCGCGGGCACCGTTCCTTCCCAGGGCCGCTAATTTCCCACCGCGAAGTCGAGTTGCGGCGCGCCTAGGATCCAGGGCGCGCCGCAAACCGTTTCGCGATCATCGCGTGGATGCCCTTGTTGCCGTCGACGAGCTGCGTCACGCGGAGATCGGCGGCGAGGCTGCAGAGCATGTAGGCGTCCTGCGGCGCGAGGCCGGCGGTCTCGCCCAGCAGCTTGATCATCTGGCGGAGCGCCTGCTTCGCCGCATCGTCGAGATCCTCGTCGAGTCCCAGCGTGATGTGATGGGACGGCGTCTCCGCCCGCGGCATGTCGAGGCGGAGATCGCGGCGCAGGATCAGCTCGAAGGTGCCGGTGAGCGCGGTCTCCAGCGCGGTGAGGCAGACCTCGCCGTCGCCCTGCACGCCGTGCCCGTCGCCCACCGAGAACAGGCCGCCCTCGGCCCAGATCGGCAGATAGAGGGTGGTGCCGGCGGTGAGCTCCCTGAGGTCGATGTTGCCGCCGAACTCGCGCGGGATGATGGTGGTGACGGCGCCATAGACCGGCCGCGGCGCCACGCCCATCACGCCGAAGAACGGCGCCAGCGGAATCTCCTGGCCCCAGGGCACCGTCGCGACGCCGCGCTGGCGGTCGATCGCGCTGTGCCAGGTGCGGCGCTCGGGAAAATCCTCCGGCAGCGTGCCGCGCAGCGGCGCGATCCGCGTCCAGCCCCAATTCTGCCGGCAGTCGACGGCGTGGATGCGGATCTCCAGCACATCGCCGGGCCTGGCACCTGATATCGCCACCGGCCCGGTCAGGATGTGGCCGCCGCCGAAGGCCGGTGTCAGCCGCGCCAGCACCGCGCGATGCTCCGGCAACACCTCGAAAGGCGCCGACGGCAGCGCATCGGGCCCGCCCGAGACGGTCTCGACAGTCACGTAATCGCCGCTCTCCACCGTCAGTACCGGCTTCAGCGCGGCATCGAAGAAGCCCCAATGGCAGGTCTCGGGCGAGGAGCGGAGGACGTGATGGTTGGGCATGGACATCCCTCGACGGACGATGGCGCCCGAGCATGCCGCGCCCGCCGCTGCCGGGCCAGCCCATCGTTTACAGATTTTAAGCATGTTTGCGGCAATTCTGCCGGCACGCCGCTCCAGGATGGCACGTACATGCCGGATTCCAGACACAGCCTGCCGGGCCACGTCGCGCGCCCGGATCCGCTCCGGCCGAGCAAGCCGGGGGTGAAGCATATCAGCCTGGCGCTGCAGGGCGGCGGATCCCATGGCGCCTTCACCTGGGGCGTGATGCATCGCCTCATCAGCGAGCCGCGTCTCTATATCGACGGGCTGAGCGGCACCAGCGCCGGCGCCATGAACGCCACCGTCTTCGCCAGCGGCTTCATCCAGGGCGCGCGCCAGGGCGCCATCAATGCGCTGGCCGAGTTCTGGGAGGGCGTCGCCCGGCTCAACCGAATCCCGCGCAGCATCACGCGCGGCATCCCCGGCCTCTCCGATGGCTGGCAAGTCGACAGCGATCCCGCCTTCGTACTGGTCGATTTCATGACCCGCATCTGGGCGCCGAGCCAGCTCAACCCCCGCAACATGGAGCCGCTGCGCGAGCTGCTGCTGAGGGTGGTGGATTTCGAGGGGCTGCGCCGCCGCAACGACGTCAAGCTCTTCGTCACCGCCTCCAACGTGCGCACCTGCAAGTCGCGGCTCTTCCGCACGCCCGAGATCACCGCCGACACGCTGCTCGCCTCCGCCTGCCTGCCGCTCCTGTTCAAGGCGATCGAGATCGACGGCGAGCATTACTGGGACGGCGGCTATCTCGGCAATCCGGCAATCCATCCGCTGATCAACGAATGCGCCAGCAGCGACGTGGTGATCGTCCAGGTCAATCCGCTGAACCGGCCCGACGTGCCGGTGACCATGCGCGACATCCTGAACCGCATCAACGAGATGACGTTCAACGCCAGCCTGGTGCGCGAGATGTTCGGCATCGCCACGGTCTCCAACCTGATCGACAGCGGCAGGCTCGAGGACGAGCGCTACACCACCGTGCGCTTCCACCGCATCTCCGGCGAGGAGACGCTGGCGGGCTACGGCGCCCTCAGCAAGCTCAACACCGAGCGCGAGTTCCTCGAGCACCTGCACCAGCTCGGCTACGACACCGCCGATCGTTGGATCAGCGAGACCTTCGACCGGATCGGCTGGGACAGCTCGATCGACGTGCTCGAGACTTTCGCCTGAGCCACGGCGCCGAGCCCTAGGCTCCCGCCGTCGAGACCGTCATGCCGCCGCAGACATAGAGGGTCTGGCCGGTGACGAAGCCGCTGCGGGCGTCGAGCAGGAAGGCCACCGCATGGGCCACGTCCGCCGGCATGCCGATGCGCTTCACCGGGATCGCGTCGATGATCGCGCGGGTGCGCGGCGCGTTGTGCGGATTGGCGCGGTCGAAGAGCTCGGTGCGGATCGGGCCGGGGCCGATCGCGTTGGCGGTGATGCCGTGGGCACCGAGCTCCAGCGCCCAGACCTTGGCCATGCCCTGCAGCCCTGCCTTGGTGGCGGCATAGACGGTGCGCTCCTCCTTGCCGAGCGCCGCGCGCGAGGAGATGTTGACGATGCGCCCGAACCCCGCCGCCTTCATCCCCGGCAGCAGCGCCTGAGCGCATTGCAGCGCGCAGCGCAGGTTGAGCTGCACCACGGCGTCGAGATCCTCCAGCGTCTGCTCCTCGAGGGACGCCGGCCGCACCACGCCCACATTGTTGACGAGGCGGGTGATCGGCCCGTCGCGCAGCGCGCGCTCCAGCGCCGCGGCGGTCTCCTTCGGGTCCGACAGATCGGCGCGGATGCCGTCGCCGACGCGGTCGATGACGACCGGCGCATAGCCCTCCGCCCGGCAGCGCTCGGCCACCGCCCGGCCGATTCCGGCGGCACCGCCGGTGACGAGAACCCGGTCCTGCTCCATCGCTTCCTCCTTCTGTGATCGGCGCGGGCGCCGGGCTGGCGGCGGCGCTCACGCTGTTTACTAATTCTTCTTCCGGGTGATCGGGCAGTCGATATGCCGCCGCTCGCTCCGGCGGCGCCGTCGCGACCGGTTCCGACGGCGCCCCGCCAGGGTCCACCTTCGCATCAGTATTATTAAACAGCATTATTCTCCGGCGTCCGGCGAATACGATGAGGTGTGGATGGATACCGACATCGATGGAAAAAAGTGCCCGGACTGAGCCCTTAATACTCGCGACTCTTTTTGGAGTCCGCTCGGCCGCACAGAGTCGGTGCCGGACAACGGGTGCCGTCACCGAAAGACGGCGCAAGCCTGACGATCAGGCCATCAAGACCGCCTATGCGGAGGCGACGATCGTTGCCGCCGACACCGCGGGCGCGGCGCCGCCGGAAGCGGCGGTTGCGGTGATGCGGGACCTGCTCAAGTCCGACGCTCAGAATGCCGAGGCCCTCTGGTATGTGGGCGACGCCGAGGCCGCCGCCGGCCACCGCGACACCGCGCTCGATCTCTGGCGCCGGCTGCTGACGCAGCTGCCGCCGGACGCGCCCTTCCGCCCCACCGTCGAGAGCCGGATCGCGGCCCTGCAGAACGCGAAATAAAGCGCTCTCGCCCGCATTGGAAGAGCGGCTCCGCCGCCGCCGCCAAAACCGTTGCCGTCGCGCCGCTGACACGGGACACTCTGCCCTTCGGCGACGGAGGGGCATTGATGACGGTTAATACGAAGCGCGTATTTTACGTAAAATACCTCGCGAGCCCGCGCTACGCGGAGCTGCTGGCGGCGCGGCCGGAGATCCGTCTCGACAAGCTCGAGAACGACACCGCCGATGCGGCGGCGGTGCCGATCCTGGAGGCGGCGCACGCCTTCCAGATCGGCTCCGCCCGCGACGAGCTCAATCCGAAATACCATGCCGGCCGCGAGCTCCTGGCGCGGGCGCCCAACCTGCTCGTGGTCTCCACCAACGGCTCCGGCTACGACACCGTCGATCTCGCCGCCTGCACCGCGGCAGGGGTGCTGGCGGTGAATCAGGCCGGCGGCAACCGCGAGGCGGTGGCGGAGCATGTGCTGGGCATGATGCTCTGCCTTTCCAAGCGCATCATCGAGGTCGACCGCGCCATGCGCCGGGCGCCCGACGTCAGCCGCGACGCCTTCATGGGCAACGACATCCACGGCAAGACCATCGGCATCATCGGCCTTGGCAACGTGGGAAGCCGGGTGGCGGCGCTCTGCCGCGGCCTCTTCGCCATGCGCGTCCTCGCCTATGATCCCTATCTGTCGGCGATGGAGATCGCGAAGCGCGGCGCCGAGAAGGCGGAGCTGCGCGATCTCCTCGCCGGTGCCGATTTCGTCTCCCTCAATTGCCCGCGAACCGCGGAGACCCGCAACATGATCGGCGCCGCCGAGCTCGCGCTCATGCGGCCCCATGCGTTCTTCATCACCACCGCGCGGGGCGGCATCCACGACGAGGCGGCATTGGCAACGGCTCTGCGGGAAAAGCGGATCGCCGGCGCCGGCCTCGATGTCTGGGCCAAGGAGCCGCCGCCGCCCGATCATCCCCTCATGGGCTTCGACAATGTGCTGGTGAGCCCGCACACCGCCGGCGTCACCAGGGAGGCGCGCGAGACCATGGCGCGCATCGCCGCCGAGCAGCTGCTCGGCATCTTCGACGGCAAGCGGCCGCCGCGCCTCCTCAA
>DATKPX010000129.1:0-15388 GCA_035523855.1 Allostellaceae bacterium | reverse complement strand
CACCACCGTGCCGACGCCCTCGCCGCGGAGCGCCGCGGCGCCGCGCCGCGCCGCCTCCATGCCGTCGATCGCAAACCCCACCATCGCCTCGGCCTCCGCCTCGTTCGGCGTCAGCACGTCGACGCCGGCGAGCAGCCGGCGATCGAACGGAACCGCCGGCGCCGGATTGAAGATCACCGGCACGCCGGCGGCGCGCGCGTGGCCGATGGCGCGCTCCGCCAGCGCCACCGGCAGCTCGAGCTGGGTCAGGAAAGCCTGGGCGCGGCGGATCGCCGGCACCGCTGCATCAAGCTCGCCCGCGGTGAGCAGAGCGGCGGCGCCGGGATTGACCACGATCGCATTGTCGCCGCGCGCCGCCACCAGGATCAGCGCGACGCCGGTGGGGGCGACGGGATCCACATGGAGATGCGCGGTGTCGATGCCTTCCGCAGTGTAGAGCTCCCGCGCCATGCCCCCGAAGGCATCGGCGCCGATCTTGCCGATGAAGGCGACCTCGGCGCCGAGCCGCGCTGCCGCCACCGCCTGGTTCGACCCCTTGCCGCCCGGACCGAGGCCGGCGCCCAGTCCCAGCAGCGTCTCGTGCCAACGCGGCAGCCGCTCGACCCGGCTCACCACGTCGGCGGCGAAGATGCCAAGCACGGCGACACGGGGGCGGGTCATGGGCAACCTCCACGGCCGCAACGACGACAGTGGCGCACGGCTTTGCGCCGGAACCGCTCGAGACGGTATCCTGCGGGCTGATCCTTCGAGGCGCGGAACACGATGCAGGCCCCCTCCGATGGTGGCAATGGCGTCAAGGCCTACCGGCGCGGCACCCACAGGACGGTGACGCCAGAGCAGACGATCGCCCGCGTCCTACCATTGCGGGACGCGTTTGGCATCACGCGTGTTGCGAACCTCACCGGGCTGGACCGGACCGGCATTCCCGTCGTGATGGTCTGCCGTCCGAATGCCCGATCGAGCGCCGTGTTCCACGGCAAGGGCGTCGACATCGCCACGGCGAAAGCCTCCGGCCTCATGGAAGCGATCGAGACCTGGCATGCGGAGCACACTCGGCTGCCGCTCCGCTTCGGCAGCAGCGTCGAGCTCGGCGCGGATGCCGGCCTCGTCGATATCGCGGGCCTGCCGCGCGCGCCCGGCCGCGACTTTCACGAGCATCTGCCGATGTTGTGGACGGAGGGCCGCAACCTGGTCGACGGCACCGAGCTGCTGCTTCCCTTCGAGATCGTGCACGCGGACGGGACGGTCGCCGGACCGGCGGGCAGCGGCTGCTTCGCCGCCAGCACCAACGGGCTCGCCTCAGGCAACCACCTGCTGGAGGCCGCGAGCCATGCCATCTGCGAGGTGATCGAGCGGGACGCCACCAGCCTGTGGAACCGCCTGCCGCCCGCGCGGCAGGACGAGACGCGTCTCGACCTCGGGACGGTTCAGGACGAAGCCTGCGTCGGCATTCTCGAACGGCTCGCGCGGGCCCAGCTCGATGTCGCGGTCTGGGACATCACCACGGATATCGGGGTGTCGGCATTCCAGTGCCTGGCGATCGATCGCACCGGCGAGATCCGTCACGTCGGCCGCGGCGCCGGGTGCCATCCGACGCGCACGGTCGCCTTGCTGCGCGCGCTGACAGAGGCGGTGCAGGTGCGCACGACCTATATCGTGGGGTCGCGCGAGGACATCTCGCACGCCGACTATCGGCACGCCACGTTGGACGTCCGCCGGCAACGCGCGCAAAGCCTGATGCGTCCGGTCGAGCGGATGCGCGATTTCGCTCGATCGGAGGATTCCGAGTTCGACAGCTTCGAGAGCGAGGTGGCATGGCTGGTGGCCCGCCTCAAGGCGATCGGCCTGCGCCAAGTGATTCTCGTCGACCTCACGCGGCCCGAATTCGGCCTTCCCGTGGTGCGGGTCGTCGTTCCCGGCCTGGAGGGATCCGATCACCACGCGCACTACGTGCCCGGCCGGCGGGCGCAGGCAGCGCGGGAAGGCCGGCGATGAGCTTCTGCATCTTCGTCGGCCCGACGTTGCGGCAAGAGGAAATTCGCCGGATCTGCGACGCCGATTGCCGGCCGCCGGCCAGCCAGGGCGACGTCTACCAGGCGTCGCGACGGCGCGTGACGGCGATCGGCATCATCGACGGCTTCTTCAGCGGCTCGCCATCCGTCTGGCACAAGGAGATTCTGTGGGCTCTGTCGCAGGGAATCCCCGTCTTCGGCAGCGCCAGCATGGGCGCCCTCCGCGCGGCGGAGCTGCACCGTTTCGGCGTGCGCGGCGTCGGCCGCATCTTCGAGGCGTTTCGCGACGGCACCCTGGAGGACGATGACGAAGTCGCGGTGGTGCACGGTCCGGCGGAGCTCGGCTTCCTCCCGGTGTCGGAGCCGATGGTCAATATCCGCGCGACGCTGGCGCGCGCCGAGGCCGACGGCGTATTGAGCGCGGCCGGCCGGCGCTCTCTCGAGAGCGTCGGCAAATCGCTGTTCTATCCGCACCGCAGCTGGCCCGCGCTCGCCGAGCGCGCGCCCGCCGGCGGCGTCGGCGATGCCGAGCTGGAAGCGCTCCTTCGCTGGCTGCCGCAGGGTCGCGTGGATCAGAAGCGCGAGGACGCGCTTGCCATGCTGGCGGCGATGCAGGAGACGACCGCTCGCCCCGCCACGCCCATCGTCGATTGGCGGTTCGAGTGGACGCATTTCTGGAGCGAAATGGTCGAACCGCTGGCGCGCGATGCCGGCGCGCGTGACGATTCCGGCATCGAGCGGCAGCGTGGCATCCTGGAGGAGCTGCGGCTCGAAGGCGGCGGCCTCTACGGGCGGATCAGATCGGGGGCGCTGCTTCGCCTGCTCGCGGAGCGAGTCGACCGTGCGCGGGAGCCGGAAGCAGGACCCCAGGCGATTCTTGCCGCATTGAGCGCGCTGCGACAGGCGCGGGAGCTGCTCACGCGGAGCGATCTCGATTCCTGGCTGGCGCGGAACGGTCTCGATGAAAAATCCCTGGAGCGGCTGCTGCGCAGCCAGGTGCGATTGGAGGAGATTGCGCGGAGCTCCGCGCCGGCGCTCGAGCGCTACCTGCTCGACGAGCTCAGGCTGAGCGGCGACTACGAGCGCCTCGCCGCGCGCGCCGAGAGGAAGCACCGCGCGCTGCTGGCGCGCGGTCCAGCCGATCTCGGAATCCCCGCGCAGGGCCCCTCCGCCTTCGAGCTCAGGGTATGGCATTTCTCACAGCGTCTGAGGCAGCCGATGCCCGATGATATGAAGCTATTTGCGCGCGAGCTTGGTTTCGAGAAACTCGCGGATTTCGATAGCGCGCTCTTCCGCGAGTGGATATATTTCCGGGCGATCACACAGAAATCGTTGGGAAAGACAACAGAAGCCCCGAGGGAGAAGCTCTGATACGGGATGCTCCTACCTTGAGTCGAGATCGGCTGGGCACGAGGTTCCGGCTCTTCCCAAGACCGCCCTACGCGCACCCGGATAGCCTGCCGGAGGTCGTGTCCATCTCCCTCGCGCCGGAGCAGATCGGTCCCGGTCCCTCGGACCATCGGCTCTTCGTCATCGACCCGATCGGCAAGCAGCATCCTTACGGCATCAACCGCGGGCCCTACGGCACGCCGCATCTCGACATGCCGCCCTGGCGCGGCCCGATCTATCCGCCGGCGCTGCCGGGCGTCGACGGGCATTTCGACGGGATCCCGATCGACACGCCCGAATTCGCCGCGGCGCATGTCTACGGCTCGATCCGCTTCACGCTGGAGATCTGGGAGCGCTATTTCGGCCGGCCGATCGGATGGCATTTCCTGCGTGATTTCGACCGGCTGGAGGTCGTGCTGCTGCCGAGCCTGGGCAATGCCCATGTCGGCTATGGCTTCATGGAGATCGGCGCGCATCACAACCCCGACGGCAGCATCGCGCCATTTGCCGTCAACTTCGACGTGATCGCCCACGAGCTCGGGCATCTCTTCATCTACGGCACGCTGGGCGTACCCACGCCGGAGACCGAGCGGGGCGAATATTTCGGCTTCCAGGAATGTGCGGCGGACATGACCGCGTTGGTTGCCGCGCTGCATTTCGACTCCCTGGTCGAGAGCCTGCTGGAGGACACGCGCGGCAATCTCTACACCTACAACGAGCTCGATCGCTTCGCGGAGCTCTCGGCGACCGAGCAGATCCGCCTCGCCAGCAATCCGCTGAAGCTCTCCGATTTCGCCGAGGGCTGGACCGACGAGCACGCGCTGTCGCAGCCGCTCACCGGCGCCCTCTTCGACATCTTCGTCGACATCTTTCAGCAGGACCTGATCGACCGCGGGCTCGTCGGCCGCACCGTCGCCGAGCTCAACGCCCTTGTCCGCAACCGACCGGACTATGCGGCGACCATCCAGCCGCTGTTCGACACTGCCTTTCCCGAGCAGCGCGCGGAATTCCGCGCCGCCTTGCTGGACGCGCGAGACTATACCGGCGTGGCGCTCGCCGAGACCTGGAAGCGCCTCTCGCCGCATTTCCTCGATTACGAGGAGATCGCGACCACCCTGATCGCGGTCGACCAGGCCCTCACCGGCGGCCGCTACCGCTCCGCGATGATCGAGAGCTTCGCCTGGCGGGAGATCGGTCGCGTCAAGGTGGGGCCGCGGCTCGCGCCGCCAGACAGATCGAGCCACGCCTTCTCGGCTCGCACGCTGGTGCCGGAATCCGCCCGTCACCTGCCGAAAATGTCGTTTCGCGAGCGCGTCCTGCTGGCGCGCGGCGTGAGCTGATCACGCACTCTTAGGGGAGATGGATCATGTTCGAGACATTATTGTCGCCCTCGGAAATCAAGCTCTACGGTCGTGTGCTGTCGGCGCTGCATCTGCTGGGCAAGACCGCCGCGAGGGGAGCCGCCGGTGCCGTAAAGGCAGCCTACGACGTCGTCTATCCGCCGAAGCCATCGCAACAGCAGCCCACGGCCAAGGACGTCCTCGACGCCATCAGGGAATATATCAAATCCCTGCTGGATGAGTGCGCGAAGAAGGAATTACTGGAGCTGGATGCGATCGTCGCCGCGACGTATGTCTTCGAGGCCGCCCGGGTCATCGCCGAGGACAAACCGGTTCCGAGCGGCCTGATCGCGGCTCCCGCCGGCACTCCGGAGGCGGTATTGAGTGCGGCGAAGGATCGGGCATCCGACTTCGACTACTCGACGCAGCTTGGCGCCAACCAGTTCTTGAAGCAGCAGCTGCTGGCTGACGGTGCCCGCCTGGCCAGAATCTACGGCTTCTCTTTCGAGGGCCACTACTATGACCTGCCGAAACCGGCGCTCTTTCTGGTGCATAAGCAGGGTGATGCGCTCGAGCACGGAGAATTCGGACGCACCACGCTGGAGGCCGCAGGCGTGATGGCCAGGGAATGGGAATTCAGCGATTCCACGTCGACCGCGCACAACGTGCGGAAATGGAGCTACGACAAGGGCGACTTCTCGATCCGGCTCGATACCGAGTCCGGGCCCTTCGAGCAGATTCTCCTCGCGACAATGCGCGGGGCATCCCCGCTCGCCAGCGGCTCCGATCTCAGGACGAGCGGGTCGGATCTGCGCATGAGCGGCTCCGACCTCAGGATGAGCGGCTCGGATCTCCGCAACCGGCGCTGAAAGCGCGGCGGATACGCGGGCAGTGGGCATCGCGCGCCGGCGAAGCGTCAGGGCGATTTCGCTTCCCAGCGCATGTGGTGCTTCTCGCCATCCCCGCCGACGACCTGAAATCCGAGGCGGCGGTAAAGCGACAGGGCGGGATTGCCGCGCACGACGTTGAGCGCGACCGCCTGCCTGGCGGCGGCGGCCTGATCGAGCAGCGACCGGATCAGCCACGTCCCGATGCCGCGGTTGCGGAATTCGGCAATGATATGAAGCTGATGGAGATGACGCTGCTTGGCAGTCTCGGAGACCTGCATCCAGCCGATGTCGACGCCATCCCACTGGATCACCCGCGTCTGCTCGACCTTGAAGCCTTGCCGGAAGCGAGCGAGAACGCGGATCTCGTGCCAGGTGCCGAGCGCGGAGAGCAGCCGCTTCATGCTGTCGAGATAAAGCTCGGTCGCGAAATCGTAGTCCGCCGGCTCCGCGGGCCGGAGCGAGAGCTTTGCCGAGTTCAAGTCTTTGGGGACGCGCGTTCTGGACAAGTGAGTGCCAAGTTTTCCGCATATCGTCACCGCCAGCACAGTACTGTTGGCGGCTCATACTTCGGCGTTCACTCAGTTCTGCGTTGCTTGGTGGAGATGCAAGCTACCATAATGCCAGCTCAAATAACCGCGCAATCCGGGCAGGGATGACGCCGATATCCTCGGACAAGACACCCGCCGTTTCCGGTCGCCAGCAACGGCTGGCCGCGGTGATGTTTGCCGACATGGTCGGCTACAGCCAGCGCATCGAGCAGGATGAGGGTCGGAGCTCGGACCAGGCCACGCGCTCCGTGGAGCTCTTCAAGTCCCTCGTCACCGATTACGGCGGGCAGGTAAAAAATGTCGCCGGCGACGGCATCCTGGCGCTCTTCGACAGCGCGGAACGGGCGCTGCGCTTCGCCCTGGAGATGCGCAGCGAGTTCCGCGACCAGTCGGTCTGGGGCGATGGCAAGCCGATCCAGTTCCGGATCGGGCTGAGCCTGGGCGAGGTCATCGAGGAGCAGGGCAACGTCCAGGGCCACTGTGTCAATATTGCGGCACGGCTGCAGCAGTTGGCGGAGCCCGACAGCATCGTGGTGACCGAGGCGGTCTGCGAGGCCGTCCGCGACAAGTCCGGCATGACGCTCGCCCGGCTCGGCCGCCCTGCCCTCAAGAACATGACCGAGCGGGTCGAGGTGTTCTCGGTGAGCGAGGCCAGGATGCCGACGGCGCAGGCCGCCGAGGCGATCTGGTCCGCGCCTCCCCCGGCACCCTCGCGCTACCCGTCGGTCGCCGTCCTGGCGCTCGCCAACCTCTCCGGCGATCCCGCGAACGATCACCTCTGCGAGGGGATCGTCGAGGACGTCATCGCGGACCTCAGCCGCTTTCGCGACCTGATGGTGATCGCGCGCCACTCGGCCTTCCTGTTCAAGCTCGAGACCGCGTCGCCGCGCGAGATCGGCCGGCGCCTCGGCACGCGCTATCTGCTGGGCGGCAGCCTGCGCCGCTCGGGCAAGCGGGCGCGGATCGCCGTGGAGCTGATCGAGACCGACACCGAGACGGTGCTGTGGTCGGATCGCTTCAACATCGAGATGGGAGAGCTGTTCGATCTGCAGGAAGAGATCACCGGCGCGGTGGCCTCGCGGCTCGCGGTGCAGATCGATTTCGCCGAGCGGCGGCAGGAATCCTATTATCCGCGCGACATGCGCGCCTACGGCCTGGTGCTGCGCGGCCGCCATCTGATTCCGGTGTTCACCCGCGAAGCCAATGCCCATGCGCGCCGCCTCTTCGAGGAAGCGATCGAGATCGCGCCCGACTATGGCCGCGCCTACAGCTCCATCTCGCGCACCCACAACATCGACTGGCGATACTCATGGTCGCACGATCCCGACCAGTCCCTCGATGTCGCGCTCGACCTCGCGCACGGCGCCATCCAGCGCGACCGCCTCGACGCCACCGCCTACGCGGAGCTCGCCTATGCCAATCTCTACAAGAAGCATCTGGACGAATCGCTGGCCGATTACACGCGGGCGATGGCGCTCAACCCGAACGACGCCGACATCATCTCGCAATACGCCGACGCGCTCGTCTATGCGGGCCAGCCGTCGCGCTCGGTGGAGCTCATCGGCAAGGCGATGCGGCTCAACCCCTGCTATCCGGACCAGTATCTCTGGGATCTCGCCGACGCCTACAACGCGCTCGGACGGCCCGGCGACGTCATCGCCACCGTGCAGCGGATGCAGAACCCTGACGAGGGCCGGCGGCTGCTCGCCGCCAACTACGCCCACCTCGGCATGATGGCCGAGGCGCGGGCGCATGCCGCCGAGGTCATGCGGCTGCATCCGGGCTTCACCATCGGCCAGTGGCGCCACCGCCCGCCTTACCGCGACACTACGATCCTCGACCGCTACGTCGAGGGCCTGCGCAAGGCCGGATTGCCGGAGTGAGGCTGCCCGCCTCGCCGCCGCCGCAATCGAGCGGACGCTGCGGCTTCGCGGGAATGGTGCCCCGAGTCGGATTTGAACCAACGGCCTACCGCTTACGAAGCGGTTGCTCTACCGCTGAGCTATCGGGGCGCCCGGAAAGGCGGCGGAACTTACCGCCCTGCCGCCGCCGCCGTCAACCAAGCCCCGGCCGCGGTCCTGCCGCCCTCAATACCCCCGCGACGCCATGCAGGTGGTGAAGACGGTGAAGTTGTCGGCCATTCGCTCCTTGATGCTGCGCACATCGGCGGTGTTCTTCTGGGCGGTATCGATGCATTCGGACCGCCCCTGCGCCAGCGGCACCCCGTTGCCGTCAACGGAGTTCCATTTGTGGCCGCTCTGGGTAGCGCAGGCGGCCAGGGCAAGCAACAGCACGGCGAGCATGGCAAGACGCATTTTCCGGAGATCCCCCTGACGACTCGTAAGCAAGCTCGGAGTCTAGGAGGCGAGTCGCGGCTGACGCAACCGTAAGTTTGTCGCACTTCGATCCCAACCATTTGATTTGGTGTCAAAATTATGTCGGTCGGGCGGCGATGGCGACCGGGCTTGCTATCGCCGCGGGAGTGGCTGCCGCCATCGGCGCGGGCATCGCCAGGGTCTGCAGCGGCGCCCGCGACCCGCGCGGCGGCAGGCGCCATTCGAAGCTGGCGAAGGCACGGCATTGCGGGCAGCCGGCGACCCAGCGGCTGCTCTCGGCGGCGCAGCGGCCGCAGACATAGGTGGCGTCGAGGCCGGTGGCGGCGCGCGCCAGCCAGCGCCGCGCCAGGGCGCCGTCGCCGCGCTCGCTCTCCTCCACCGCCGCCATCAGGCGGCAGGCGCGCGCCGGCGCCGGCGGTCCCGCTGCGTCCTCGCCGATGCCGGCGCGGGCAAGATGGCGGCGCGCCTCGCCCCAGAGCCGCGCGGCGAGCGCCGCCTCCGCCATCATCAGATGGGTCTCCAGGTGATCGGGGTTGGTATCGGCGAGAAGCTGCAGCCGCTTCATCCGCACCAGCGGCAGCTCGTCGGACGCCAGCGAGCGATAGACCTCCGCGAGCGCCGGCTCCGGCGCCCGGCGCCAGGCTCCTTCGAGGCTGCGCGCCGCGTGGCGCAGCCGGCCGGCATCGCGCAGCAGCGTCGCGTGCCAAGCCGCCGCCGGCGCGAAGCCGGCATCGGCATTCTGCGCCCGCTCGGCAAGCGCCAGCGCGCCGCGCACGTCGCCGTTGCCGGCGGCGGCGTGGCTCTCCTGCAGCAGCAGCGCCGCCTCCATCCGCCGTCCCTCCGGCACCGGCAGCGCCTTGCGCCGCACCGCCTGGGTCAACGTTCCCTGCGCCTCCTTCCAGCGTCCGGCGCGCGCCTGCAGCTCGGCGAGGCTGGCGAGCGCCCAGCCGGTCTTCGGCTTGAGCCGCCGCGCCCGCTCGGCGAGCTCCAGCGCCTTCCAGTCATCGCCCGCCTTGAGCGCCTGGGTCAGCAAGCCGCGCACGCCGAGGAACTCGGTCTCCGGCCGCTCCAGCATGGCGGCGAAGTAGCTCTCCGCCGCGCGCTCGTCGCCGCTGAGCTGCGCCGCCTGCGCCTGCAGCAGCAAGGTCAGCGGCGGCTCCGCCAGCAGCGCGTCGGCCCGGCGCGCGAGGCGCCGCGCCTCCTCCGCCTCGCCGGCGGCGACCGCCACCATGCCCTGGGTCAGCGCGCGATAGCCCTCGCGGCGCCGCCGCTCGCGCCGCGCGCGGAGCCACGCGCCGGGGGCGCCGAGAATGCCGCGCAGCAGCCGCCACAGCAGCGCCAGCACCGTCGCCAGCACGACGAACCCAACCACCAGCAAGGCGACGCTGGTATCGACGCGCCAGCCGTCCCAGACCAGCGACACGCTGCCGGGCCGGTCGGCGAGGAACACCGCCGCCGCCACCAGCGCCGCGATGACGAGGACGCCGAGGAGGATCCGCCTCACGGCTTCGATCCGGCCGGCTGCTCGCCGAGGAAGCGGCGCGCGAGGGCGCTGTCGAGGGCGGCGATCGCGGTCTCCGCCTGGAGGCGCGCCTCGGCATCGGCGAGCCAGGGCTTGGCGGTCTCCGCCGCGGCGCCGTCGAGCTTGCGGATCGCCGCCACCGCGCCGGCGAGGTCGTTGCCTTTGAGCGCCGCCTCCGCCTCGGCGACCGCCGCCTCGGTGCCGCCGCCCTCCGCCGCCGCCCGCGCGCCGATCCGCCGCACGCTCACCAGCCCCTTGATCCGGGCGAGCATCGCCGAGCGCCAGTCGCCGTCGGCGGCCGCCGTCGCCTCCGGATTCGCAAGCGTCGGCGCCAGCTGCTCCAGCCGCTCGGCGAGGACGGCGAGGCTCGGCAGGCCCTTGCCCGCATGCGCCTCCAGCGGCCGCAGCGCCGCCGCGGCCTCGGGCCGCTCGCGCGCCAGCGCCGTGGCGCTCGCCAGCTCCACCTCATAGGGCCGCGAGGTCGCGATCGCCCGTCGCAGCTGATCGACCGCCAGCAGCAGCGCCGCGTCGGTGCGGTCGGGCGCCTGCGCCTGGGTCTGCTGCAGCTTGCCGAGCGCCTGGTTCTGCTCGTCCAGGCGATGCTCGAGCGCCTGGATCGCCGTCTGCAGCGATTTCACCGCCTCGGCGCTGGCGGAGGTGCCGCTGGTATCGAGGCTGGCGACGCGCTGCTCGAGGATCGCCAGGCGATCGGAAAGCTGCCCCAGGGCCTGCGCCTGCTGGGCCTGTTGCGCGTCGCGTGGCGCCGATGGGGTGGCGCCGCGCGCTTCGAGACCGGCGAGGCGCTGCTCGGCGGCGGCGAGACGCTGGCGCGTCTCCGCGGCGCCGGCGAGCTCAGCCTGCAGACCGGCGATCTTCTGCTGCAGCGCCGCCCCGTCGGCGCCGCGGCTGCCGCCGGCAAAGCGCGGCGCCCAGTAGGGCGCGCTCGCCAGCGCCGCGACGAGGCCGACGCAGAGCAGCACCAGGGCGCCGATGAGGCGACGCGATCGCGGCGTCCGCCCCACCGCCGACGCGCGCGGCGCCTCGCCGAGAGAGGCCTCGCTCGATGCGGCCCCGGCGCCGCCCGCGCCCGGCGCGCCGGCATCGGGCGGCGGAAGGGCGGTGCCTTCGATCTCGATGCGGCGATCGCTCATGGCCTCGTCCTGCTTTCCATTCGCGCCCGCCAGACGATCGACCGCCGCCAGCAACGCGGCCTCGGTCGGCGCTTCGGCGATTTCCAGGCGGCGCCACCGGAGGGGCTCCAGCGCCGTCGCCACGGCCCGGCTCAGCGCCGCCGCCGCCATGCTGGCGCAGTCCTCCTGCAGCCCGTCGGCGGCGGCGAGCCTAACAAAGCTGCTCGCGGTGCGGGGAGAGAAAAAGAGCGCGGCATCGATCGCGCGCGCGCGAATCGCCGCCGCCACCGCCGGGCTGAGCATCGTCGCCGGCTCGACGCGATAGAGCGCCACCGGACGCACGGTGAAGCCGGCGGTGCCGAGCACGCCGGCGAGATCGCCGGCGACGTCCTCGCCGCGGCCATGCACCAGCGGTCCGTTCTCCGGCCGCAGCTGTTCCGTCACCAGCCGCGCGAGATCGTCGACATTGCCGCCGGCGCTCTCGACCGCGGCGAAGCCCGCCGCGTCCGCCGCCCGCGCGGTGGCGTCGCCGACGGCAAAGGCCCGGAGGTCGCGGCGGGAGGTGGCGGCGGCGAAGGCCTCGACGCCATTGGCGCTGGTGAACAGCACCGCCTGGGCGCCCGCAAGCGCCTCGGCGAGACGCGCGGGAGCATCGGGCTCGGGACGGATGGCGAGCAGCGGCTCGATCGTCACCTCGTGACCCCGCGCGGCGAGCCGGATCGCCAGCGCCGCCGCGGCCGGTTGCGGCCGGGTGACGAGCAGCCTCACACCGGCGTTCCCTCTGGGATCGGCAGATCGAAGAAGCCGGGACCGGCCTCGGCGCGGAGCTGCGCGCCGGCGTCGCGGCCGAGCGCCGCCGCATCGCCGACAGCGCCGGCGCGCGTCGTCTCGTGGCAGTCGCGGCCGTCGGGACTGATGATGCGCGCGCGCAGCGTCAGCCGCCGGGCGCCGTCGAGCTCGGCCAGCGCCGCGATCGGCGTGCGGCAGGAGCCGTCGAGCGCCGCCAGCAGCGCGCGCTCCGCCACCGCGCGCGCGGCGGTGGCGGCGTGATCGACCGGCGCGAGGTAGTCGCGCACCCGCCGGTCGTCGGCGCGCGTCTCCATCGCGATGATGCCCTGGGCCGGCGCCGGCAGCATGAGATCGTCCGGCAGGATCTCGGCGACGACATGCTCGAGACCGAGCCGCTGCAGGCCGGCGAGCGCCAGGAGCGTGCCGTCGACGCGGCCCTCCTCCATCTTGCGCAGCCGCGTCTCCACATTGCCGCGGATCGGCACCACGCGGAGATCGGGCCGCGCGCGCAACGCCTGCGCCTGGCGGCGGAGCGCCGCCGAGCCCAGCACCGCGCCCGGCGGCAGATCGAGGAAGCGCTGCTTGCCGCGCGAGACGAAGGCATCGCGCGGATCCGCGCGCGGCAGATGGCAGGCGATCGCGAGGCCCGGCGGCAGCAGCGTCGCCATGTCCTTGAGGGAATGCACGGCGACGTCGATGGTGCCGGCGAGGAGCGCCTCCTCGATCTCCTTGGTGAAAAGACCCTTGCCGCCGATCGCCGCCAGGGTGCGGTTGGTGACGCTGTCGCCGGTGGTCCTGATCACCACGATCTCGACCGCGTCCGGTGCCGCGAGCGCGGGATGCGCGGATGCCAGCGCGGCCTGCAGCTCGCGCGCCTGGATCAGCGCCAGGGGGCTGCCGCGGGTGCCGATGCGCAGAAGAGGCGTTGCCATCGCTCTCTATTAGGGGGTCGGGCGGCGCAAGGGAAGAGCGCCGCCGACGCATGATTGCCGCAGCGGACGCCGGCGGCTATGGTCCCGCGCCATGCTGATCCTGGGCATCGAGACGAGTTGCGACGAGACCGCGGCGGCGGTGGTGGGCGAGGACCGCCCGCGCATCCGCTCGAGCCTGGTGCTGTCGCAGCTCGCCGAGCATCGTCCCTTCGGCGGCATCGTGCCGGAGATCGCCGCGCGCTCCCACCTCGCGCACCTAGATGGGCTCGCGCGCGCGGCGCTCGCCGAGGCGGGGATCGGCTTCGAGGCGCTCGACGGCATCGCCGTCACCGGCGGCCCCGGTCTCATCGGCGGGGTGATGGTGGGGGTGATGTTCGCCAAGGCGATGGCGCTCGCGCGCAGGCTGCCCTTTCTCGCGGTCAATCACCTGGAAGGCCATGCGCTCACCGCGCGACTCACCGACGACGTGCCCTTCCCCTATCTGCTGCTGCTGGTCTCCGGCGGCCATTGCCAGCTGCTCGCCGTCGAGGGCGTCGGCCGCTATCGCCGGCTCGGCACCACCGTCGACGACGCCGCCGGCGAATGCTTCGACAAGGGCGCGAAACTGCTGGGGCTGGGATTTCCCGGCGGCCCGGCGATCGAGAAGGCGGCGGCGACCGGCGATGCTGCGCGCTTCCCGCTGCCGCGGCCGCTCAGGGGCCGGCCCGGCTGCAACTTTTCCTTCTCCGGCCTCAAGACCGCGTTGCGCGAGACGGTGGCGGCGCAGGGCGGCACCGCGGCGCTCGACCCGCAGACGGTGGCCGATCTCGCCGCCGGGCTGCAGGCGGCGATCGGCGACTGCCTCGTCGACCGCACCGTCCACGCGATCGCGGCGTTTCGCCAGCAGCACGGCGGCGGCGGTCCGCTGGTGGTGGCGGGCGGCGTCGCCGCCAACGCGGCGCTCCGCGCGCAGCTCGCCGCGCTTGCCGCCCGGCATGGCCTCGCCTTCGCAGCGCCGCCGCCGGTGCTCTGCACCGACAACGGCGCGATGATCGCCTGGGCCGGGCTCGAGCGTCTGCGCGCCGGCCTCGCCGACGGGCTCGACTTCGCGCCGCGGCCGCGCTGGCCGCTCGATCCCGCGGCGCCGCGCGTCACCGGCGCCGGAGTGAAGGCATGAGCGACGACGACGAGGTGACGGAGCCGGAGACGCCGAGGTCCCGGCGCGACCGCCGGCGGCGGGAGCGCTGGACCGGCCTCGGCACCGCGCTCGCGCTCGTCGCCATGGTCGGGTTCGGCATCGCGCTCTGGCACGTCGCCGATCACGGCGGGTGCGACGAGGAGACGCCGGCGGTATTCTCGCATTTCTATCATGTCACTGACGGCACCATGTCGCCGCAGATCCTGCCCGGCGAATGGATCTGGGTGCGCCGGCGCTACTACTGCACGAGCGCGCCGCAGCGCGGCAACCTCGCGGTGCTGGCGCCGACGCGTGCCGACGAGCACTACTGGCTCGGCCGGATCGTCGGCCTGCCCGGCGACCGCGTGCAGATCCAGAACGGCCGCCTCGCCATCAACGGCACGCCGGTCGAGCAGGAATGGCTGCAGAGCGAGATTCACGACCGGCCGAGCGGCGCGCCGCGCCATGTCAGCCTCTTCACCGAGAGCCTGCCGCGTGGACCTCGCTATCGCATCGAGATCGACGACCCGCACGGGGCGATGGAGAACACCGCCGAGATCACCGTGCCGGCGGACCATTACTACGTGCTGGGCGACGGCCGCGACCAGTCCTATGACAGCCGCGCGCCGGCGGTCGGCCCCGTCCCCCGCGCGCTCATCGTCGACCGCCCGGTCTGGATCCTCTGGGGCGAGACCTGGAACCGGGTGATCCGCCGGATCCAGTAGCGCCGCCGCCGGCCGGTGGCGGGGCGCCCCTAAGGCTGCTAAGGTTTTCTGCTGATCACGCGATAACCGATAACAGACCAGGGGGAATTCATGCCTAGCATCAGCATCCGTCTCGCTTCGGTGATCTTCGGCGCCAGCGTCCTGCTCGCCGGCGCCGCCCATGCGCAGACCGCGCCGGCCGCCCCCGAGACGGTGCCGGAGGAGCTGCCCTTCGATATTCCCTACGGGCCCTCGATCACCGTCGCGCACGCGCAGAAAGTCGCCATGGCGGCGGAGGCGGAGTGCCGCAAGCACAAGTGGAAGATGGCGATCACCATCGTCGATCCCGCCGGCAATCTCGTTTATTTCTGGAAGATGGACGGGACGCAGACGGCGTCGATCACCATCTCCGAGCACAAGGCGCGCGTCGCCGCGACCTTCCGGCGGCCGACCAAGGTGTTCGAGGACCTGATCGCCAAGAACAATCTCTACCTCACGACGCTCGACGGGCTGATCGGCTCGCGCGGCGGCGTGCCGCTGGTGGAGAACGGCAAGATCATCGGCGCCATCGGCGTCAGCGGCGGCGCCGGATCGCAGGACCTCACCTGCGCCCAGGCCGGCGCCGACACGGTGAAGTAGC
>DATKPX010000128.1:0-10828 GCA_035523855.1 Allostellaceae bacterium | reverse complement strand
GCGATCGCCGATCCGGCCGGCGCCGGCCAGGTGCTGCTGGCGGCGATCGAGGGCAGCGCCGCCCGCATCCTCCGCGTCGATCCCCGGACCGGCGCCGAGACGACCGAGCTCGACCTCGTGAGCTACCTCGGGGCGCGCTGGCAGATGGCGACGAGTTATGTGATCGCCGCCTATAACGACATGACCCGGATCCAGGGCACGGGGGAAGCGCCGCTCATCATGGGGATCGAGGCCTTCATTCCGCGCACCGCCGCCGTGCCACCCGGCCACGCCATGGTCGATGTCGGCTACGGGCGCCTGGACGCCGGCGCCTGGTACCTCGTCCGCCATCCCGACGGCCGCTATGAGCTACACCAGGTTCCGGACGCGGCGGCGCGGGTGGCGGTGCGGACGATCGCCGCCTCACCCTTCGCCGGCGACCGCGCGCTCTATTTCGGCGGCTACGACGCCAACAAGGCACCGGCGCACGACACCGCCTGGGTCGTGCGCGCCGACGCCGCCGCGGCGCTGGGCGGCGCGCCCTAGCGTGGCGGAGCTCGCGAGCGTGGCGTCGGCGCCGCGGTCCCTGCTCGCGCGGCCGGGGCTGATCCTGGCGCTCGTCGCGGTGGCGCTCCACCTCTACGCCAGCGGCGGCTACGGCTATTTCCGCGACGAGCTCTACTTCATCGTCTGCGGCAGCCGGCCCGATTGGGGCTATGTGGATCAGCCGCCGCTGGTGCCGCTGATCGCCTGGGCGATGCATCGCCTGTTCCCGGATTCGCTCACCCTGTTCCGCCTGCCGCCGGCGCTCGCCCATGCGGCGACCGTGGCGCTCGCCGGCGCGGCGGCGCGGCGCCTCGGCGGTGGCGCCTGGGCGCAAGGGGTGGCGGCGCTCTCGGTGCTGAGCGGCGTCGTCTATCTGGGCCAGGGCACCATCCTGATCACCGACCTGCTGCAGCCGCTCGCCTGGCTGTTCTCGGCCTATGCCCTCGTCCGCATCATCCGCGACGGCGAGGAGCGCTGGTGGCTGGCGATCGGCGCCGTCGCCGGCGTGGCGCTCTTGTCGAAGTACATGATCGCCTTCTGGCTGCTGGCGCTGGGGATCGGCCTCCTCGCAACGCCGGCGCGCCGATCGCTGGCGCGGCCCTGGCTCTACCTCGGCGCCGCCATCGCCCTCGTCATCGTGCTGCCGAACATCCTCTGGCAATGGAGCCACGACTGGCCCTTCCTGGAGATCGGCCGGCGCGCCGCCCAGGAGAAGAACGTGGCGCTCTCGCCGCTCGCCTTCCTTGACGCGGAGATCCACGAGCTCAATCCCGCGACATTTCCGGTCTGGCTCGCCGGCCTCGCCGCCTTCGCGTTCTGGCGCCGCTTCGCCGACCTCCGCCTCTTCGCCATCGCCTTCGTCGCGCTGATGGCGGCGATGCTGGCGATGCACGCCAAGCCCTATTACCCCGCCGGCGCCTATCCGATCCTGTTCGCCGGCGGCGCCGTGGCGCTCGAGGCCTGGCTGCCGTGGCGCGCGCTGCGTGCCGCGCTCGTCACCGTCATCGTCGCGCTCGGCCTCATCGGCGCGCCCTTCGCGCTCCCGCTCCTGCCGATCGACCGCTTCCTCGCCTATCAGGACTTTCTCGGCGTCACCCCGAAATCCGACGAGTGGTCGAAAATCGGCCGGCTGCCCCAATACTATGCCGACATGTTCGGCTGGCCCGAGATGGCCGCCGCGATCGAGCGCGTCTACCAGTCGCTGCCGCCGGACGAGCGGGCGCGCGCCGTCTTCCTCGGCGGCAATTACGGCGAGGCGTCGGCGATCGAGGTGCTCGACCGGCATCAGCCGCCGGCGATCAGCGGCCACAACAGCTATTTCCTCTGGGGACCGCGGGGCCATGACGGCAGCGTGGTGATCCGCCTCGGCGGCAATCGCGAGGCGCTGCTGAAGGCCTACACCTCGGTCGAGGCGGCGGCCGTCTTCGAGAGCGCCCGGGCGATGCCTTATGAGAGCGGCCTCACCGTCTGGATCTGCCGCGGCCGCCACCCGACTCTCGACCAGGCCTGGTCGAGCTTCAGGAACTACAACTGAACCGGCTCTCTCTTCCATCAGGGAGAGGGATCCGCCTCGCCATTCTCACAAGACCCGCTAAGCCGGCGCAGGAACGGCCAATTCTCCCGGCGCCGCCGGGGCTAAATTGCGCCGCTCTTGTGTAGGACGCGGTGCGAGCCTGATGGCCGACCTTCGGGAAGATCCGGTATTCTTCGAACTGCTGACCGGCAGCTACCTTCGCCTCGTCGGGCACCCGCTGGTGGCCGCGGGACGGGACGCCGCCTGGCTCTATGGCGATGCGCCCTTCGCGCTGCTTTCGCACGATGCCGCGCTCGATCCGCGCTTCGTCTACGCGAACCGGGCCGCGCAGGCGCGCTTCGAATATTCCTGGGACGAGTTCATCGGCCTCCCCTCGCGGCTTTCCGCCGAGGCGCCGGAGCGGGGAGAGCGGCAGCGCCTGCTCGACGCGGTCGCCCGCAACGGGTTCATGTCAGGCTATCGCGGGATCCGGATCACCAAGACCGGCCGCCGCTTCCGCCTGGAGGACGGCGTCATCTGGGAACTGATCGACGCCGGCGGCGTCCGGCGCGGCCAGGCCGCGATGTTCTCCCAGTGGACCGATCTCTGACCGCTGCTAGAGCATGATCCGATCAGATTGAATCGGATCATGCTCTAGATTCGTTGATCTGATCGCATTTTCTGTGCCGAACCGGTGTCCGCTTCGGCGGCTAACGCTCTAGGTTTTCCGCCGCGCCGGATTGCCCGTCACCGTCGCGCCGGCAGGCACGTCGCGGGTGACGACGCTGCCGGCGCCGACGATCGCATCGTCGCCGACCGTCACGCCCGGGAGGATGATCGCGCCGCCGCCGATCCAGGCGTTGCGGCCGATGCGCACCGGTCGGCCGAGCTCGAGGCCCCGGCGACGCGTCTCGGCATCGCGCGGATGGTCGGCGGCGTAGATCTGCACCGCCGGGCCGATCTGGGTGCCGTCGCCGATCTCGACGGCGACGACGTCGAGGATCACGCAGTCGAAATTGAGGAAGGCGCCGGTGCCGAGGCGGATGTTGTAGCCATAGTCGCAATGGAAGGGCGGGCGGATCACCGCGCCCGCGCCGATGACGGCGAAGCGCTCGGCAAGGATCAGCCGCCGCTCCGCGTCGGAGGCGGCAAGCGCCGCGTTGAAGCGCGCGAGCCACGCCCGCGTCTGCATCGCATCCGCCTCGAGCTCGGGATCGCTGGCGCGATAGAGCTCGCCGGCGAGCATCTTCTGCTTCTCGGATTTGGCCATCGGGCCCGCTCCCGCGATTATTCGCGGAGGTCGCCGAAGAATTCCTTCACCCGGGCGAAGAAGCCCTCGGTCTCCGGACTGGTGTTCTTGCCGCCGCCGGCCTCGTCGAACTCGCGCAGCAGCTCCTGCTGGCGCTTCGTGAGGTTGACCGGCGTCTCCACCACCACCTCGATGTACATGTCACCGCGCGCCGGCGAGCGCAGCACGCTCATGCCCTTGCCGCGGATGCGGAACTGCTTGCCGCTCTGGGTGCCGGCCGGGATCTTGAGCTCGGCGCGGGTGCCGTCGATCGCCGGCACCTCGATGGCGCCGCCGAGCGCCGCCGTCGGCATCGAGATCGGCACGCGGCAATGGATGTCGGTGCTGTCGCGCTGGAAGAAGCGATGCGGCTTCACCGCGAGGAAGATGTAGAGGTCGCCCGGCGCGCCGCCGCGCAGGCCCGCCTCGCCCTCGCCGGCGAGCCGGATGCGCGTTCCGTCCTCGACGCCGGCGGGGATCGCCACCGCCAGCGTCTTCTCGCGCCGCACGCGGCCCTGGCCGGCGCAGACGCGGCAGGGATTCTCGATCACGCGGCCGCCGCCGTGACAGGTGGGGCAGGTTCGCTCGATGGTGAAGAAGCCCTGCTGCGCGCGCACCCGGCCGTGGCCCTGGCAGGTCGGGCAGGTCACCGGCTTGGAGCCGGTCTCGGCGCCGCTGCCGCTGCAGCTCTCGCAGGCGATCATGGTGGGAACGCGAACGGTGGCCTGCTGGCCCTTGAACGCGTCCTCCAGGCTGATCTCGAGGTTGTAGCGCAGGTCGTTGCCGCGCGTGGCGCTCTGCTGGCCGCGGCGGTTGCCCATGAACTCGCCGAACATCTCGTCGAAGATGTCGGCGAAGCCGGTGGCGAAGCCGAAGTCGGCGCCGCCGGGGCCGCGGCCGCCATTCTCGAAGGCGGCATGGCCGTAGCGGTCGTAGGCGGCGCGCTTCTGCTCGTCCTTCAGGACGTCATAGGCCTCGTTGATCGCCTTGAACTTCTGCTCCGCCGCCTTGTCGCCGGGGTGCCGGTCGGGATGGCAGCTCATCGCGAGCTTGCGGAACGCCTTCTTGATGACATCGGCGTTGGCGTCGCGCGGCACGCCCAGCAGCTCGTAAAAGTCCTGCTTCGCCATCGCTCAGACCTTGCGCCCCGCTGCTCCGATCGCCCCGTTGCTCTCAGCGCGAAACCGCCCCGGTTCAGCCGTCGCCGGCCGCGCCCGAGGCGGTTATCGCTTCCCGCGCGCGCGGGCCTCTCAGCCCTGCCCGCGCTTCTTCTGCTCGTCCACTTCCTCGAAGTCGGCGTCGACCACTTTCTCGTCGCCCGCCGGCTTCTCGGCGCCCGCCCCGGCGCCGCCGCCCGGAGCAGCGCCAGCCGCCTCCGCGCTCTGCTGCGCCTTGTAGAGGGCCTCGCCGATCTTCATCGTCGCCTGGGAGAGCGCATCCGCCTTGCTCTTGATCGCGGCAGGATCGGTGCCCTGCAGCGCGGTCTTGAGCTCGGCGACCGCGGACTCCACGGCCTGCTTCTCCGCCGATCCGACCTTGTCGCCGGCCTCGGCGAGCGACTTCTCGGCGGCGTGGATCAGCGCCTCGGCATTATTCTTGGCCTCGACCAGCTCGCGCCGCTTCTTGTCCTCGTCGGCGTGCGCCTCGGCGTCCTTCACCATCTTGTCGATGTCGGCCTGGTTCAAGCCGCCCGAGGCCTGGATGCGGATCTGCTGCTCCTTGCCGGTGGCCTTGTCCTTGGCCTGCACGCTGACGATGCCGTTGGCGTCGATGTCGAAGGTGACCTCGATCTGCGGCATGCCGCGCGGCGCCGGCGGGATGCCGACCAGGTCGAACTGGCCCAGCAGCTTGTTGTCCGCCGCCATCTCGCGCTCGCCCTGGAAGACGCGGATGGTCACCGCGGTCTGGTTGTCCTCGGCGGTCGAGAAGGTGTTGCTCTTCTTGGTCGGGATCGTGGTGTTGCGGTCGATGAGACGGGTGAAGACGCCGCCCAGGGTCTCGATGCCCAGCGACAGCGGGGTCACGTCGAGCAGCAGCACGTCCTTCACTTCGCCCTTCAGCACGCCGGCCTGGATCGCCGCGCCCACCGCCACCACCTCGTCGGGGTTGACGGAGCGGTTCGGCTCTTTGCCGAAGAACTGCTTCACCGCCTCGATCACCTTGGGCATGCGGGTCATGCCGCCGACCAGGATCACTTCCTGGATCTCCGACGCCTTGAGGCCGGCGTCCTTGAGCGCGGCGCGGCAGGGCTCGATCGTCTTCTGGATGAGGTCGTCGACCAGCGCCTCGAGCTTCGCCCGTGTCAGCTTGATGTTGAGATGCTTCGGGCCGGTCTGGTCCGCGGTGATGAAGGGCAGGTTCACCTCGGTCTGCATCGAGGAGGAGAGCTCGATCTTCGCCTTCTCCGCCGCTTCCTTCAGGCGCTGCAGCGCCAGGCGGTCGCCGCGCAGGTCGATGCCCTGCTCCTTCTTGAACTCGTCGGCGAGATAGTCGATGACGCGCTTGTCGAAGTCCTCGCCGCCGAGGAAGGTATCGCCGTTGGTCGACTTCACCTCGAAGACGCCGTCGCCGATCTCCAGCACCGAGATGTCGAAGGTGCCGCCGCCGAGGTCATAGACCGCGATGGTGCCGGTGCCCTTCTTCTCGAGACCGTAGGCGAGCGCCGCCGCCGTCGGCTCGTTGATGATGCGCAGCACCTCGAGGCCGGCGATCTTGCCGGCATCCTTGGTTGCCTGGCGCTGGCTGTCGTTGAAGTAGGCGGGGACGGTGATCACCGCCTCGGTGACGGTCTCGCCGAGATAAGCCTCGGCGGTCTCCTTCATCTTCTGCAGCACGAAGGCGCTGATCTGGGAGGGCGCGTATTTCTTGCCGCGGCTCTCGACCCAGGCATCGCCGTTGTCGCCCTTGATGATCTTGAAGGGGACGAGATCCATCTCCTTCTTCACCATCGGGTCCTCGAAGCGACGCCCCAGCATGCGCTTCACGCCGTAGAGGGTATTCTCGGGGTTGGTGACGCCCTGGCGCTTTGCCGCCTGGCCCACCAGGCGCTCGCCGGACTCCGTGAACGCCACCATCGAGGGCGTCGTGCGCGCACCCTCGGCATTCTCGATCACCTTGGCACTCTTGCCTTCCATCACGGCAACGCAGGAGTTCGTGGTGCCGAGATCGATTCCAATAACTTTGCTCATGGCCACCTCTTGTTAGCAGCAGGGCATCGGAGCCCGGAAAGGCGCTCCCGATCGCCCCCTCAAGACCGTGGTTCATCGACCGGTGAAGGCCGTCAGAACCCTGCGCTTATATATGGAGGGGCCGCCGGCCATGCAACCCGCAAAGGGCTGGAATTGCACCCTTAGGACAGTTTTTTGACGGCCTGGCAATGGCTTCCCATGGCTAATATGGGGGGTTCCCGACGCCGGCGCGCGCGCCCGTTAACCTGAGCCCCCGCCAACTGAACCGATGATCATCTCGGCGAGCTACCGCACCGACATCCCCGCCTTCCACGCGGAGTGGTTCCTGCGCCGCCTCGCCGACGGCCGGGTGCGGGTGGCAAACCCTTACGGCGGCGCGGCTTCCGAGGTCGCACTCGGCCCCGGCGCGGTCGCCGGATTCGCGCTCTGGACGCGCAACCTCAAGCCGCTGATGAACGAGCTGCCGGCGGTGGCGGCGCGGGCGCCTTTCACCGTCCAGTTCACCCTCACCGGTTATCCGCGCGCGCTGGAGACCGCCCTCATCGAGGCGCCGGCGGCGCTCGCCCAGCTCGCGGCCGTGCGGCGCCAATGGGGGCCGCGGGCGGCGGTCTGGCGCTACGATCCCGTGCTGGTCTCGTCGCTGACGCCCCTCGACTGGCACCGCGGCAACTTCGCGCGGCTGGCGGCGGCGCTCGCGGGCAGCACGGACGAGGTGGTGGTCTCCTTCCTCGATCTCTATCGCAAGACCGCGCGCAACCTCGCCGCGGCGGCGAAGCGACACGGCTTCACCTGGCGCGATCCCGAGCCCGAGGAGAAGCGCGCGCTCATCGCCACGCTCGCCGAGATCGCCGCACGCCATCGCATGCGGCTCACGCTGTGCACCGAGCCCGCTCTCGTCGACGGCACTGCCGAGCCGGCCCGCTGCATCGACGCCCGGCGTCTCTCCGACGTGGCGCAGCGCCCGATCGCCGCGCCGGAGCAGGGCAACCGGCCGGGCTGCCTCTGCGCGCGCTCCCGCGACATCGGCGCCTACGACACCTGCGCGCATGGCTGCGTCTACTGCTACGCGGTGGACAATCGCGCGAAAGCGGTCGCGCGCATCAAGGCGATTGAGCTTGGGGCAGAGTGTCTGAGTCCCGATCGGCTGCCGGTGCCTTAGCCTGAAGCGTTCCCCCTCACCCAGCTCCGGCTAAGCTCGCTCTGCCGGCCGGCCTGCGCGACCCTCTCCCCCCGTCGAGGGTGAGGAGGAGTTTTGCATGTCAGTCGATAACGCTCAGACGACGATGTCGGTCCGGAGCGGCGGCGGGTCGCGACGGTCCTCGTCGGCGGGCGGCGGCGGGGCGGCATCACCTTTGGCGACGCCGACCATCGCCGGCCGCAGCAGGCGGTCGTGCAGGAGATAGCCGGGCTGCAGCACCTCGACGATGGTGCCGGCGGGCTGGCCGGTGCGCTCGGCCTCGAAGATCGCCTGGTGGAAGTTGTGATCGAAGCGCTCGCCCTTGGGGTCGATGCGGCGGATGCCGTGGCGCTCGAAGGCGGCGAGCAGCGCGCGCTCGGTGGCGGCGACGCCGGTCAGAAGGGTGCGCGTGAGCTCGTCCCGCACCTGGCTTTCCGGCACGCTCTCGACCGCGCGGCGGAGATTGTCGGTGGGCTCCAGCAGGTCCTTGGCGAGCTGCGTCACGCCGTATTTCGCGGCGTCGCCGCGCTCGCGCTCGGCGCGCCGGCGCACGTTCTCGACCTCGGCGAGCGCGCGCAGCAGGCGGTCGCGGAGATCGGCGGCCTCCGCCTGCGCCTGCGCCAGCTGCGCTTCGAGAGAGGAGCTCGATTGCGCCTGAGGCTCGGGCGCGCCGTTGTTGCCGTTGTCGCTGTCGGTCATATCGCTGCTTTCCGAATGGGAATCACGTCAGCCGAGAAGGCGCCCCACCACCTTCGCGGTATAGTCGACGAGGGGAATGATGCGGGCATAGTTGATGCGGGTCGGGCCGATGACGCCGATGGCGCCCACCACCTGCTCGCGGCTGTTGGTATAAGGCGCCACGATCATCGAGCAGCCGGCGACGCCGAAGAGCGCGTTGTCGGAGCCGATGAAGATCTGCACCCCCTCGCCGTCCCGGGTCGAGTCGAGCAGGCGCAGCATGGTGTCCTTGGTCTCCAGCATCTCGAAGAGGGTGCGCAGCCGCTCGAGATCGGCGAGCGCGGTCACGTCGTCGAGCAGCTTCGCCTGGCCGCGCACGATGAGCGCCGATTTGTCGCCGCCGCCGGCCCAGGAGGCGAGGCCGGCCTCGACCACCTTCTGCGTCAGCTCGTCGAGCTGGGCGCGCTGGGATTCGATGTCGGCGCCAAGCTGCGCCTGCGCCTCGTCGAGGGTGCGGCCGACGAGGCGCGCGTTCAGGTAGTTGCTCGCCTGCACCAGCACCGAGGGCGGAACGCCGAGCGGCACCTCGATGAAGCGGTTCTCGACCAGCCCGTCCTCGGTCACCATCACGACGAGGGCGCGGCCCGGCGCCAGCGGCACGAATTCCAGATGCCGGAGCGGCCGCTCGGTCTTCGGCGCCACCACCAGGCCGGCGCAGCGCGAGAGGCCGGCCAGCATGGTGGTCGCCTCCTCGAGCGCCTGCGCCACGCTCTTGTTGGCGGCGGCGCAGCGCGCCTCGATCGACTTGCGCTCCTCCTCGGAAAGCCCGCCCACCTCCAGGAGCCCGTCGACGAAGAGCCGGAGCCCGGCCTCGGTCGGGAGCCGGCCGGCGGAGGTATGTGGCGCATAGAGGAGGCCGACCTCCTCCAGATCCGCCATCACGTTGCGGATGGTGGCGGGCGAGAGATCGAGGGTTGAGCGGCGCGACAGCGTGCGCGAGCCCACCGGCTCGCCGGTCTCCACATAGGCGTCGACGATCTGCCGGAAAACCTCGCGGCTGCGGTCATTGAGCTCGCTGATCAACGGCTTGGGGACGGGTTGCGTCATGCCGGCCGCCGGTCGCGAGGGGGCGGAAAACTCGGACTCATTGCGGGCGGAATGTAGGGAGGGGGGACCCCAGCGTCAACCGGCGGGGCTTTCCGCCGCTTCCCCCTCTCCCCGGCGGGGAGAGGGTCGGGTGAGGGGGTGGCAATGTCGAACCCGCTCTTGGCCAATGAAAATGCCGCGTCGATACCCCCTCGCCTAGCCTCTCCCCGGCGGGGAGAGGGATCTGCTTGTGCGCGTTTATCCGGCGCGGCACTCCCGAACCGGCTTTCCCCCGCGGCGGAAAATGCTCTAGGGTGCGCGCACCTTAATCAAAGAAAGTGCCGCCCATGCCGCGTCCCTCCGGCCGCGCTCCCGACCAGATGCGCAAGGTCGTGCTGGAGCCCGGCTTCGCCAAATACGCCGAGGGATCCTGCCTCGCGCGGTTCGGCGACACCCACGTGCTCTGCACCGCCACCGTCGAGGAGAAGGTGCCGCCCTTCCTGCGCAACACCGGCAGCGGCTGGATCACCGCCGAGTACGGCATGCTGCCGCGCTCCACCCACACGCGCACCGACCGCGAGGCAAGCCGCGGCAAGCAGAGCGGCCGCACCCAGGAGATCCAGCGCCTGATCGGCCGCAGCCTGCGCTCGGTCGCGCATCTGAAGGCGCTCGGCGAGCGGCAGATCCGCATCGACTGCGACGTGCTGCAGGCGGATGGCGGCACCCGCACCGCCGCCATCACCGGCAGCTACGTCGCGCTCCACCAGGCGCTGAAAGCGCTCGTCGACAAGGGCGCGCTCGCCGGCATGCCCCTCGGCGACGCCGTCGCCGCGGTCTCCTGCGGCCTCGCCAACGGCGAGCCGGTGCTCGATCTCGATTATGCCGAGGATTCGACCGCCGAGGCGGATGCGAATTTCGTGCTGACCGGCACCGGCGGCATCGTCGAGGTGCAGGCGACGGCGGAGCAGATGCCCTTCGCCGAGGAGCGCTTCCTGGCGCTGCTGAAGCTGGCGCGCAAGGGGGTCGAGGAGCTGCTCCGTCATCAGCGCGTGGCGCTCGGCCTTGGCTGAGACGGCTCGATCGGCGCGGCGCTTCGCCGGCGGCCCGCTCGTCATCGCCACCCACAACAAGGGGAAGCTGGCGGAGATCGCCGAGCTGCTGCGCCCGTTTCCGGTGGCGATCAAGGGCGCGGGCGAGCTCGGCCTGGTCGAGCCCGAGGAGACCGGCGACAGCTTCGAGGCGAATGCCGCGCTGAAGGCGAGCCTCGCCGCGGACATGAGCCAGCTGCCGGCGCTCGCCGACGATTCCGGCCTGGTGGTGCCGGGCTTGGGCGGCGAGCCCGGCATCTATTCCGCGCGCTGGGCGGGGCCGAC